>JBAQNK010000001.1:0-29016 GCA_049303695.1 Minisyncoccia bacterium
AAACACACTGTTTGCCAAGGTTGTGGTTTTTATCGTGGTAAAAAAGTTTTAGATTTGGTAAAAAAGGCTGAAAAGAAGCAAAGCAAGCAAAAGAAAGAAAAGGCAAAGAAAGAAGCTGAGAATAAATAATATTTTTGTTTTTTAAAATTATGGCAAATAGGCACCTTTCCAGATCAATAGTGCTCCAGACGCTTTTTGAGTGGGATTTTAATGGTGCTGGTGATTTTGACGTTAAAAATTCAGTAAAACGTAATTTAGAAGAATTTGCTCCTGGTCTTGAGGACGATGATTTTGTTTTTGCTTTAATTAATCAAATTTTAAAGAAACATAAAGTCATTGACGAAATAATAGAAAAAGCTGCTCCAGATTGGCCTATTGATAAGATCTCTATTGTTGATAGAAATATTTTAAGAATCGGTTTAACCGAGCTTCTTTTTGGCGACAGGAATCAAGTTCCTCCCAAAGTTGCAATCAATGAATCTATAGAATTAGCAAAAACTTTCGGTGGAGAAAATTCAAGTAAATTCGTGAATGGTGTGCTTGGCGCAGTTTATAAAGAAATAGGCGAACCAGGGAAAGATGAAACAAGTAAAAAGAAAAAGGCAGATGAGCCAGTTGATATAACAAAGCTTCCAATTGAAAGAAAAGGTGGAGCGATTGTTTATGCAAAAAAAGGAAAAGATGTTTTGTTTGCTTTTGTTCATGATGTTTTCGGATATTGGACTATTTCTAAGGGGGGTATTGGAGAAGGGGATAATGAGGAAGACGCAACTGTTCGTGAGATAAAAGAAGAGATTGGTTTAGATATAAAAATAATTGAAAAACTTGGCGAAAATGAATATGTAGCAAACCACCCAGAGAAGGGAAAGATTTTAAAAAAAGTTTCGTATTTTTTAGCAGAGAGCGAGTATCGTGAATTAATGCTTGAAAAATCTGGAGGATTGGATGATGCAAGGTGGTTTCAGCTTTCAGAAATTCCAGAGCTTCGTATTTATAATGACATAGTTCCACTTATAACTCGTGCGGTTGAGATTATTTCAAAATTAAAATAAAAAATTCTATGATTCAATTTTCAGATTTTGAAAAAAAGACAAAAATATTTTTTGAAGATAAGGACTTACTGAAACAGGCTTTCATACATCGTTCATATATAAACGAAAATCCTTCAGCAGGACTTTCTCATAACGAGCGTTTGGAGTTTTTAGGTGATGCTGTTTTGGAATTAGTTGTTACTGATTTTCTTTATAGAAAATATCCAACTTATACAGAAGGTGAATTGACAGCATTACGTTCAGCGCTGGTAAACGCTATTATTATTTCAGAAATAGCTTCAAAAATTGGCATGAATGATTATTTGCTTTTATCAAAAGGTGAAGCAAAAGACATGGGTAAAGCAAGACAATATATTTTAGCAAATACATATGAAGCGTATGTTGGCGCAGTTTACTTGGATCAGGGATATGATATTGCAAAAAGATTTATTTCGGAATCTCTTTTACCATATACGGAAGAAATAGTTTCTAAAAAGCTTTGGCGTGATGCAAAAAGTCTTGTTCAAGAAAAAGCTCAAGAATTTGTTGGTTTTACCCCTTCTTATAAAGTTTTACATGAATCAGGTCCAGACCATGATAAGCATTTTACTGTTGGAATTTTCTTTGGAGCTGAATTGATTGGTGAAGGAAAAGGAAAATCAAAACAAGAAGCAGAACAAAAAGCGGCCGAAGCGGCATTAAAAATCAAGAATTGGTTGGATTAATATGCGACTTAAGAATCTAGAAATAAACGGTTTTAAATCTTTTGCTAAAAAAACAACTTTGGAATTTTTAAGTCCAGTTGTTTCTGTCGTTGGGCCAAATGGATCTGGTAAATCAAACGTTGTTGAAGCTATTCGTTTCGTATTGGGCGAACAATCAATGAAATCAATGCGTGGTAAGCAGGGAACTGATTTAATTTTTAAAGGGTCAAAAGGATTACCAAAAGGATCACGTGCTTCTGTTTCAATATATTTTAATAATTCTGATAAGATTTTTAAGTTATCAAATGAATCAGGAGAAAATATTAATTTAGATTATGATACTGTTTCAATTTCTCGAGAGGTTTATCCTGATGGATTAAATAAATATATTTTAAATGGGACAGAAGTAAGATTAAAAGATATTAATAATCTTTTGGCGTCCGTTAACATAGGTTCTTCAGGTCACCACATTATTTCTCAAGGCGAGGCAGATAGAATATTAAATGCTTCACCAAAAGACAGAAGGGAAATGGTGGAGGATGCTTTAGGTCTTAAGATTTATCAATATAAAATAAAAGAATCTGAGAGAAAGCTTGAACGAACAAGTAATAATATGAAAGAAGTTTCTCTTTTGCGTAGAGAAAATGCCCCACATCTTAATTTTCTAAAAAAGCAGGTTGAGAAATTTGAGAAAGCAAAAGAAATGAAAAAAGATTTGCTTTCTATTTATCAAGAATATCTTAAAAAAGAAAGCATTTATTTAGATAATGAAAAATCAAACTTAGTTTCAGAAAAAAATAAAATTTCTAGCGAAATTGAAAGTATCGCTGGAAAAATTTCTGAGGGAGGAGATTCAAACATTATAATGGAAAGTGCGAAAGCTGAAGAGTTGAGAACTTTTGAGCGTAAGGTTTCTGAAATTCGAGGAGTAAAAGGTGAAATAGAAAGGAAACTCGGAAGAATTGAGGGAATGATTGAAATGGAAGAAAGAAGGACAGAGAAGCCTGTAAAGTCTGAAAATGTCTCCATTCCTAGAGAAGAATTAGAAACCTTCCTAAAAGAAACAAATGAGTATTTAGAGGAAGTGATGTATATAGATGTGCTTGAAAATGTAGCGCCTCTTTTAGGTAAAATAAGAGATATTTTAAATAAATTTTCTAGGCATTTTAAGATAGAAGAAACAGGGAATATTGATAATTCTCAATTGAATGATTTAAAAAATACACAGCAAGAGATACTTGCAGAAATGCAAAAAATACAGGATGAGGAAAGGAAGATTGCAGAGTCAGTTGAAGTGTTAAAGCAAGAAATTTCAAAAGAAATGGAAGCCGATCGTGACAAAGAGCGAGAAAAATTTACACTAAAAGTTAGACATCAAGAATTATCTTCTTCTTTGAATATTATTGCTGTAAAGGAAGAAAGTTTGTTGAGAGAGACAGAATCATTTGAAAATGAAATAAAAGAAGGGGGAGCTCTTATAGGTGCTGACATTTTATCTTATAAAACTTTTGAAGTTGAGGGGACTCCTGACAGAAATATGCAGGAAGAAATTAGGAGAAAAATTGAGCGCATTAAAATAAAATTAGAAGATGCAGGTGCAGGCGGAGGTTCTGAAGTGATAAAAGAATTTGAAGAAGTAATGGAACGCGATAGATTTTTGGAAAAAGAAATGGAAGATTTGGCAAAAAGTATTGAATCTTTGCAAACATTGATTGCTGATTTGAAAGAAAAAATAAATAAAGAATTTCAAGATGGTGTTCTAAAAATAAATAAAGAATTTCAAGAATTCTTTGCTCTTATGTTTGGAGGAGGAACAGGTTCTTTGGCTATAATTTCAGAGCAAAAGAGAAAAAAGGAAGATGAAGAACAAGAAATAGAAAACGAAGAAGAAACTATCAGAGAACAAGGGATTGAAATAAATGTTTCTCTTCCTCATAAAAAAGTTAAAGAACTTCACGCATTATCAGGAGGGGAAAGGTCTCTCACTTCTATTGCTTTGTTGTTTGCAATGTCGCAAGTTAACCCTCCGCCATTCCTTGTGCTTGATGAAACTGACGCAGCTCTTGATGAAGCAAATTCTCGTAAGTATGGAGATATGCTTGAAAAGCTTTCAAAACGTTCTCAGCTCATTGTTGTTACTCACAATCGCGAAACAATGTCTCGAGCAGGAGTACTTTATGGAGTAACGATAGGCTCCGATGGGGCATCTAAGCTTTTATCTGTCAAGTTTGAAGAGGCTACGGCTATTGCAAAATAAGGGTTTTAATGCTATTGACATTATTTATTATATGGTATATAATGATCACGAATCATATATTACTAACTAAAACCCTTTTATATGAAAAACTTTTTTAAGTTCTTTATTATGGCTTTTGCTTCTGCAAAAAGATTTAATGAAAGAGTATTAACTTACTCTGAATTAACAGCTAAACGAGATAAAGCTATCATTGCAACGGTTATTTTTTGTGTACCAGCAATGTTTGTTGTATTAGTTGGTTTATTAGTTATGTTTGAACCCTGGTTGCAAAAATAAAAAATTTTAAAATAAAAAATGCGGAGAAATCTGCATTTTTTTTATTGTTCAATTTTTTGAAATTCTTGAAATTTTATATTTTCTTCTTTGCCTTTTGTTATTTTTTCTGGTTGGAAAACTTTACTCAAATTAACGGTATTTTTTTTGATTGTCATTGAGCCATTTTTTTCTAATTTTATTTCAAGCAACATTCCTTGCATTGTATTTTCAGAAAAATATTGGTCAAAAATAAAGTTACCTAGAGAGTAGGCGATGAATCCATTTTTATAAACTTCAGTGTCTTCTACGACGTGTGGATGAGTGCCGATTATTATTTTAGCACCATCATCTATCGCTTTATGTGCTAAATATTCTTGTCTGTTGTTGTGTTCGATTTTATATTCTTCGCCGAAATGAAATGAGACTATCAAATGATCAACTTGTTTTGAAGCATTTTGTATTATTTCGTCAAAACGTGGATTGCTTGTTAAAAGAAGTCCAGCATTACTTTCGCTTGCTGGCATATTTGGTCCAACGTCAGAAAACCCTAAATAACCTATTTTGATTCCATATTTTTCTATGACAACAGGCTGCTCAGATTCATTTTTATTTATTCCTCCTCCTGTATAAGAAATTTCATTTTCTTTTAATCTTGCTAGAGTATCAGCGTAAGCGTCACGTCCCCAATCACCAGCATGATTATTTGCGACAGAAAGAATATCAAATCCAGATCCTTTTAATGCAGGAATTACAGACGGATCCATTCTGAATGAATATAGGTTTTTTCTGTCACTGCCTTTATCTGACGCTGGGCCTTCTAAGTTTGCAAAAACAATGTCTGCGCTTTTTAGAAGATTAAGATTTTCAAACATAAGGGAGTAATCTCCACCAAAGTTTTTCATAACGGAATTTTTTACACCACGATCAAGCATTATATCGCCTCCAAATAAAAGGGTCACAAAATTTGGTTCTATGTCTTCTACAGTTCCTTCTTTTTGTTTAACCCATTCTGTGTCTTTGTCACTTTCCATCCCATAATAAATGTTCTTTTTTAAATAATTAAATATATTGCTGACATCTTTATATCTATCTGGACTTCTTAATACTATTATACCAATGTTACGTGCTCCTGATTCACTGATAGGAATTGAAAAAATAGACAATGCTGTTTGTTTTGATTCATCAATGTATCCTCTTTTTCCTCCTATATATCCTTCAAAATTTAAGAATTGGCTATTATTGAACCAAGTATGAATTTTATTATTAAAACTTTTCTTTGTTGTTATTGTTAACAGGTCTGGTTTATTTATTTTTAAATATTTTGCGAATTTAAAAAGATCGGTTGCTGTTGAGTGATTGTTTTCTGAGAGTCCGCTTGGGTCTTCAAATGAAGTTAAAAATAGTCCCAATTCTTTTGATTTTTCATTCATTTTTTCTATAAAAGTATCTCGTCCTGATTTTTCTGCTAGCGCCTCCGCTGCGTCGTTGCTTGATTCAAGCAAAAGGGGATAAATTAAATCACCTGTTTTAATTTTTTCATTTAATCTTAGATTTCCATTTTCTCCATATGTCGCCAAAGTTTTTTTTGATATTTGAGCAATTTCACTTTTATTTTGGATATCTTCTGAAACTACAGCTGTCATGAGTTTTGATACGGACGCAATAGGGAATTGTTGGTCTTTGTTTTTTGCTAATATTATTTCTCCTGTATCTAAATCTCCAACTAAATACGCCTCTGCTTTTATTTTCGGTTGTTTTTTTGGATCTTTTATAAAATAAAACAGTTTCGGTGTCTCGTCTTCTTTTATAGTTTCATTTTTATTTATATTAGTATTTGTTTGTGATATTGGTTCATAACCGATAGTTTTAGAAATAGTAGAAGCCAAAAAAAATCCGATGAACAATGAAAATGTTATCCAAAAAATATATTTTAATTTTGGTTTTAAGCCGAGAATCATACTAATACATAATCTATTGTTTTTCGTTCCAAATCAACTCCTTTTACCTTTATTTTTATTTTTTCACCAAAACGATATTTTTTCTTTTTTTTCTTTCCAGAAAGTTCCATTTTCTTTTCATTAAAAATATAAAAGTCGTCTGATATGTCTCGAACTCTTACGAGGCCTTCACATTTTGTTTCTACTTCTTCAACATAAATGCCCCATTCAGTGATCCCGCTTATTATTCCTTCAAAAACTTTTCCTATGCGATGAGACATGTATTCAGTTTGTTTGTATTTTACAGAAGCTCTTTCCGCGTCGGACGCTCTTTTTTCTTGTTCGGACGATTTACGAGAAATTTTCTCATATTCTAATAGTTTTTCTTTTCCAATTTTTTTACCACTGAGATAATCTGATAAAAGACGATGAACGATTACATCTGGGTATCGTCTGATTGGGGAAGTGAAATGAGTGTAATATTCAAATGCTAATCCATAGTGTCCTATGTTTTTTGTTGAATAGATTGCTTTTGCCATAGAGCGTATAACTGCGCGATGAACTGTATTTTTTTCATTTTCTTTTATACTTTTCAATATATTATTTATTTCATAAGATGGAATAACCCCTTCTTTTAAGGATACTTTATGTCCCAAGCTTCTTAAAAAGAACGCTAAATCTGTCATTTTTTCTTTGCTTGGTGTGTCATGTACACGATATACGAAAACACCTTCCTCTTTCTTGATTCCTTTGGAAATTGTTTCTGCAACTTTTTTATTTGCTAAAAGCATGAATTCTTCAATCAATCTATTTGAATCTCCGCGTATCTTCTTTGTTACTTTTATTGGAACTCCATTTTTATCCAGAACAAATTTTACTTCTTCTTGATCAAGAGATATTGCGCCTTTTGAAAATCTTTCTTTTGTAAATTTTTTAGCTAAATTATTTAAAATAGAAAGTTCTTTGTGAAATTTTTCGTTTGAATTTTTAATTGTCTTTTCAGCTTCTTCGTAAGTGAATCTTTTGTGTGAATGAATAACAGTTCGTCCAAACCATTGGCTTTTTATTTTTGCATCTTTATCAATTGTGAAAACTGCGCTCATGGTCAATCTGTCTTTTTCTGGAACAAGGGAACATAGGTCGTTTGATAAATTTTCTGGAAGCATTGGTATCGTACGATCCACAAGATATACGGAAGTTCCTCTTTCTCTTGCTTCACGATCAAGTTCGCTTCCTGTTTTTACATAATGTGATACGTCTGCAATATGTATGCCAATTTCATATTCATTAGGGGAGAGTTCTTTAAAAGAAATTGCATCATCAAAGTCTTTTGCATCGCTTGGATCAATTGTAAAAGTTAATATTTTTCTAAAATCTCTTCGTCCCGCATAATCTTCATTTTTAATTCCACTTAATTTTATTTTACCTGCTTCCTCTTCAGCTTTTTTAGATAATTGAGAATCAAAACCTTTTTCCATTGCTATAGCGTGCATCTCTGCGTTATTGTCTCCTGGTTTACCGAAAACTTTTATCACTTTACCTTCAGGGGATTTTTGAGAATCTTCCCATGAAATTATTTCAGCAAATATTTTATCTCCGACTTTTGCGCCGTTTGTCATTTCTTTTGGTATCAGAATATCAGTATACATTTTTGTATCGTCTGGCTTTAAAAAAAATATTCCTTTTTCTTCTTCAAGCACTCCCGCGAAACTGCTTTTTGAACGATTCAATATTTTTGAAACTTCTGCTGTTTGCCGTCCTTTTGTTTTTGGGTGTAAGAGTATTTCCACACTATCTCCATTTAAAGCTGTATTTAGATGCCTTGAATCAATTTCTATGTCATCTTCGTAGCCTTGAACTTCTACATATCCAGTGCCTTTTGAAGAAATGGAAATAAGCCCTTCTTTTCTGTTGTTTTGTTTTTTCATCCTTTTAAATATAGCACACTATTTGCCTTTTAAAATCTTTATGCTAGTATAAATCTATGTTAAAAATAAGATTACAGAGAATAGGTAGAAAAAATGATCCAGCATTTCGTGCAGTTTTGACTGATTCAAAGAACAGCACAAAGAGCGGAAGATTTTTAGAAATTGTCGGCACATATAATCCAAAAGCTGGTGAAGCAAATTTCAAAGCTGATAGAATAAAATATTGGATGTCAAAAGGCGCAAAGCTTTCTGACACTATGCATAATTTCTTGGTTCATCAAAAAGTTATTGAAGGAAAAAAGGTTAATGTATTGCCTAAAAAGAAACCTACTCTTAAGAGAAAGGAGTTGAAAGCTAAAAAATAATTCTATATAATTATATAAGCAGTCATTTGGTCGTAACACTGCATTGATTAAAAATATTTATTTCTGAATACTATGCAAGACGCTGACAAAGATTTTCTTGAATACGTAGTGAAAGCTCTCGTTGATAATCCGAACGATGTAAAAATCGATCGTACTGTTGACGAAATGGGTGTACTCATTAGTCTTACTGTTAATCCTGCTGATATGGGCAAGATTATCGGAAGAATGGGGAACACAGCAAAAGCTATTCGTACTCTTCTAAGAATCATTGGCATGAAAAATAATGCCCGTGTAAACTTGAAGATCAACGAACCAGAAGGAAGCACAAGACCAGCTCCAAGCTCAAGTTCAACAAAAACTGTTGACCAAGCTATGGAAGATTTAAAGGGAATTTAGTTTTTAAATGAAAGAAAATAAAAACCGTGATATAGTAATATCACGGTTTTTATTTTATGCATTTTCATATAATTACCCTCCTTCGATAAAGCTTCGGACGGGCAAAGCAATTTTTATGATTAGATTTCACATTATTACTATATTTCCCGAAATATTTAACTCTTATTTAAATGAGTCTATTGTTGGGCGGGCGATAAAAAACAAGCATATTTTTGTTAAGTTCTATAACCCAAGAGATTTTGTTAAGGATAAAAATAAAACTGGTTATAAACCAGTTGATGATAAGCCTTATGGCGGTGGTCCTGGAATGATTATGAAAGCCGAGCCAGTTTTGAAAGCTGTTGAGAAAGCGATATTGGTTGCTCATAAGTTTTCTTCGGGTCCTCGGTTCTCCTCGCCAAAAGGCTCGGCCAGACCATTCAGAAAACTTACAAGCAACCTTAAAATTCAGATTATAAATTTTGTACCAAGCGCAGAAAAGTTTACGACAACTTTTGCAAAGAAAGTTTCAAAAAAATATACGGATATTATTTTAATTTGTGGAAGATATGAAGGGATAGATGCGCGAGTTGATAAGATTTTAAAAACAAAAAAGATTTCAGTGGGGGATTATGTTTTAACAGGAGGTGAACTTCCAGCGATGATTTTAGTTGATTGCATCTCTCGTCAGATTCCTGGAGTACTAGGGAAATATGAATCCTTAGAAGAAGAACGAATTTCTTCAAGTGAATTTTATACTCGTCCAGAAATTTTAAAATATAAAAATAAAAATTACAAAGTTCCAAAAGTTTTACTTTCAGGGAATCATAAAAAAATAGAAGACTGGAAAAAGTCTAGTAAAAAATAAAAAATCCTGGGACTTATCTCAGGATTTTTTTAAGCTATTTTAAATTGGTATCTTATATTTGTATTACATGGCAACATTTCTCTTAGTTTTTTTAGGATAATTTTTTTTAATTCATACTTTAAAAGTATGAAGAAAATTAATGAAAAAGTGGTTTTACATATTATCTCTACATTTAATCTATCAAATTTGATAGATCCTGTAATTTTTATTTTTTCCATTATTTTAAGAGAAAAGGTTCCTTCTTTTTCTTTATCACACCAATTTTCTTTTAAGTTTGAAATTAATTTCTGGTTTTCAAAAACTACTTCTCTTAAAAGGTGTTTTAAGACAATTAACGCTTCTTCCTCATTGAGAAAGTACGTGTGTTTTATTGTTGTTTTCATATCTATAAGTATTTTATGTTAAGGAAATAAATTTTCTAAAAGTATAACATAAAAGGGGATTTACAGTTTAATTACTATCCACAACTATATTTGACTTAGGTTTTTAAATGTGTATACTATACAGCACTGATAGATTGAGTTTTGGATGTTACTCTTTTTGCGTTTTTATTAATAGAGCCTTATAGGCATTAAGTTAATTAAGTATCTGAAATAAATAAAGAAACTGAGAAAACGTTTTGTGTTTTCTTTTGCGTTATTTTTGTTTATTTTGGAATTTTTATAAACACATGCAAACAGAAGCAAAGCGTCCGAAGAAGTATTTTTCTAGATACAAAAAGCCTCTCATTGAATTTCCAAATTTGATACAGGCTCAAGTAAAATCTTTTAAGTGGTTAGTAGAGACTGGGATAGGAGAAGTATTCAAAGAATTTTCTCCAATAGCAGATTATTCAGGAAAAAAATTCCAACTCGACTTTACTTCTTTCTCTCTTAGCGAACCAAAGTGTGATGAAAATTATGCCAAAGTAAACAAACTTTCTTATGAAGGACTTTTGAAAGCTCGCGTAAAGTTAACAAATAAAATTTTAGGAACAATTAAAGAACAAGAAATTTTTATATCTGAAATTCCGTTAATGACAAATCACGGAACTTTTATAATAAATGGAGTAGAGCGTGTCATAGTTCCACAACTTGCACGTTCTTTCGGAGTTTTCTTTACAGAATCTGAAAATAAAGGGAAAAGATGTTTTGGTGCAAAAATTATTCCAGCTCGTGGAGTTTGGATTGAAATAGAATCAGAAGCCGATGGAGGAATTTATATAAGAATAGATAAAAAGAGAAAGTTTCCAGCAACAGCACTACTTCGCGCAATGGGATTTCATACTGATGAAATGATGCTGAAAGCTTTCGGAAAAAATTCTACTCACGAAGAAGCTATCAAGGCTTGTTTAGCAAAAGACATAGCAAAGAATATAAATGATGCATACATAGAAATATATAAACGTCTAAGAGACGGAGACATGGCAACAGCAGACAATGCTAAAGAATTTTTTGATGCTTTGTTTACATCAGAAAGATATGATCTTTCTCCAGTTGGACGATTCAGATTCAACAAGCGTTTTGAAAAACCAATGGATGAAATTGAACTTGCTCGCAGAACTATTTCCAAAGAAGACTTAATAACTGTATTTGCAAACATTATTGATTTAAATAATACACCAGGAGCAAAAGCAGACGATATAGATCACTTAGGTCAAAGAAGAGTGCGTTTTGTTGGTGAAATGCTTCAACAAAAAATTCGTACAGGAATGATGCAAATAAAGAGAAATATTCAAGACAGAATGTCTACTATTGATGTTGATACAGCAATGCCAATACAAGTGATAAACCAACGTCCATTACAGGCTCGTATTAAAGAATTTTTCACAACTAACCAACTTTCACAATTTATGGCACAGGAAAATGTGCTTTACGAGATGGAACACTTACGTACGCTCTCAGCTCTTGGACCCGGAGGTTTAACTCGTGAACGTGCAGGTCTTGAAGTTCGTGACGTGCATCCTTCTCACTATGGACGTGTTTGTCCTATTCATACACCTGAAGGTCCAAACATCGGACTTATCTTACACATTGCAACTTATGCAAAAATAAATGATTTCGGAATTATTGAAACTCCTTATGTAAAAGTTAAAAATGGAAAAATAACTGGTGAAATTGTTTATTTGAATGCGCTTGAAGAAGAAAAATATAACATTGCTCATGCCGGAATTCCTTATGATGAAGAGGGAAGAATAACAGAAGATAAAGTTGAAGCAAGAATGAAAACAGTACCAGGTATGATTTCAAAAAATGAAGTTGATTTTATCGATGTTGCTACTAACCAAGCTTTCTCTATTGCAACTTCTCTTATTCCTTTCTTGGAACACAATGATGCTAACCGTGCACTCATGGGAAGTAACATGCAGAAGCAAGCTGTTCCTTGTGTTCTTCCTGAAGCACCGCTTGTTGCAACGGGTATTGAAGAATTAGCATCTCGTGATTCAGGCAGATTGATTATTTCAGAAGAAGAAGGAGTTGTTTCATATTTGGATGCGAAGAAAATAATTATTAAAGGAAAATCAGAAAAAACTTATTCTCTCGTTAACTTCTTAAGAAACAATAACTTTTCTGCATTTCACCAAAGACCAGCCGTCAATGTCGGAGATAAGGTAAAAAAGGGAGAAGTGTTAGCTGATACTTCAAGTACTGTCGGAGGACAAATTTCATTAGGACAAAATATTTTTGTTGCTTTCTTGTCATGGAGCGGATCAAACTATGAAGACGCTATAATCGTTTCTGAAAGATTAGTGAAAAATAGTAAATTCACATCTATTTATGTTGAAGAATTTATTTGTACAGTTCGTGATACAAAACTCGGACCTGAAATAACTACTCGTGATATTCCAAATGTTGGTGAACTTAAATTAAAAGATTTGGATGAAGATGGCGTTGTTCGTGTTGGAGCAGAAGTTCGTGAGAATGATATTTTGGTTGGTAAAATTACTCCAAAAGGGGAAAGTGAACTTACTCCAGAAGAAAGATTGCTCCGTTCAATTTTCGCTGAAAAAGCACGTGATGTAAAAGATACATCATTACGTATGGAACACGGAAAGCGTGGACGCATAATTGGCGTAAAGATTTTCTCTCGTGATTTAGGTCACACTCTTGAAGCTGGAATTATTAAAAAAATTGTTATTGAAGTAGCTCAAATAAGAAATATTTCAGTGGGAGATAAACTTTCTGGAAGACACGGAAACAAAGGTGTTATTTCAACAGTTCTTCCTGAAGAAGATATGCCATATATGGCAGATGGTACGCCAGTAGATATTATACTTTCACCACTTGGTGTTCCTTCTCGTATGAACTTGGGACAGATTTTGGAAATTCACTTAGGAATGGCTGCAAATACTTTAGGATATCAAGCTATCGTTCCTCCATTCTTAGGATCAAGACATGAAGAAATCAGTGAAGAATTGAAAAAAGCTGGGCTTCCAGAAAATGGAAAAATGAAACTTTTTGATGGACGTACTGGAGATGCATTCCAGCAAGACGTAGCTGTTGGTTATATGTATATGTTGAAACTTCACCACATGGTGGAAGACAAGATACATATGCGTTCAATTGGTCCTTACTCTCTTATTACTCAACAACCTCTTGGAGGAAAGGCTCAAGGTGGAGGACAAAGATTCGGAGAAATGGAAGTCTGGGCTCTTGAAGGTTACGGTGCATCTTACACACTTCGTGAAATGCTAACTATTAAGTCTGACGATATTATGGGTCGCTCTCAGACATTCGATTCTATTATCAAAAATGAAGAAATTAAGTCACCAAATTCACCTGCATCATTTAATGTTATGTTAAATTATTTGCGAGGACTTGCGCTTGATGTGAGCTTAAATAAATCTTCAGATAAGGATTTAGATTAATATTAAAAAACAAATCTTAAAAAATATATGAAAACTCTAAATACAACTGAATTTGATAATATAATGATAAAGCTCGCTTCACCCGAGCAAATCAAAGAATGGTCTTATGGGGAAGTCACCAAGCCTGAAACGATAAATTATCGTACAGGTAGATCTGAAAGAGGCGGTCTTTTTGATGAAAAAATATTCGGTCCTGAAAAGGATTATGAATGTTATTGTGGAAAGTATCGTAGAATTCGTTATAAAGATATTATTTGTGAAAAATGTGGAGTGGAGGTTACTCGTTCTGCTGTGAGACGTGAGAGAATGGGACATATTGAACTTTCAACACCTGTTTCTCATATTTGGTTTTTGCGTGGTGTTCCTTCACGAATGAGTATTCTTCTAAACATTGCAGTTTCTGATCTTGAAAAAGTTATTTATTTTGCAGGTTATATAATTACAAAAGTTTACGAAGAAGAAAAAGAAAAACTAATAGAAAGTCTAGATAAAGAATATAAAGCAAAATTAAAAAATTCTGCTGACGATGATACTAGAGAAAAATTAAAGAATCTTCTTTCAAGCACTAAAAAAGAAATTGGAGAAATTTACGAAGGAAAGGTTTTGAATGAAATTTCTTTTCATCATTATTCTTTAAAATACGGAACATGTTTTGAAGCTAATATTGGAGCTGAAGCTATTTATTCTATATTCAAAAATCTTGATCTAAATAAACTTAAAGCTCACACTGAAAAAATGCTTGAAAAAGCAAGTATGGCTGAAAAAGAGAAATTACAAAAAAGGCTTTCTCTTATTCGTGCTATGATTTACGCTTCAATCAGACCAGAATGGATGTTCTTAACAGTTATCCCTGTTATCCCTCCAGTTCTTCGTCCAATGGTTGCTCTTGATGGTGGAAGACATGCAACAAGTGATTTGAATGACCTATACAGAAGAGTTATAAATAGAAATAATCGTTTAAGAAAACTTAAAGAAATTAATGCTCCAGATGTCATTCTTAGAAATGAAAAAAGAATTATTCAGGAAGCAGTAGATGCTCTTATTGACAATTCAATTGCAAAACAAAACGATAGCGCTGCTATGAGTCAATCTCAAAAACGTCCACTTAAATCTTTGTCCGACAATTTGAAATCAAAGCAAGGTCTTTTCCGTCAAAACTTGCTTGGAAAACGTGTAGACTATTCTGGACGTTCTGTTATTGTGGTTGGTCCTCAACTTAAACTTAATCAATGTGGTTTACCAAAACACATGGCTCTTGAGCTTTTTAAGCCATTCGTAATTTCTAAAATTTTACAAGCTGAACTCGCATTCAATATTCGTGGAGCAAATAAATTAATAGAAGAACGCACTCCAGAAGTTTGGGCAATGCTTGAAGAAGTTATTCAAGGAAAATATGTTCTATTAAACCGTGCGCCAACTTTGCACCGTTTAGGTATACAAGCTTTCAATCCTATTTTAATTGAAGGAAATGCTATCCAAGTGCATCCACTCGTTTGTCAGGCTTTCAATGCTGACTTCGACGGAGACCAGATGGCTGTTTATCTTCCTCTTTCAGAAGAAGCGCAATGGGAAGCTAAAAAATTAATGGCAGCAAATAAGAACTTACTTAAACCTCAAAACGGTGATCCGATAGTGCACCCAAGTAAAGACATGGTGCTTGGATCTTTCTGGATGACTAAATCTGTAGATGGAGAAGTCGGAGAAGGAAAATATTTTTCTAGTCCAAATACAGCGATTACTGCTTACAATTTCAGGATTGTATCTCTTCGCGCAAAAATAAAAGTTATGGCTACTGATTCTCCTAAATATAAAAAATTTGATGGTGGTATTTTTGAAACTTCTGTCGGAAGACTTTTGTTCAACAGTATTTTGCCAAATGATTTTTCTTACGTTAATGATGAAATGACTCAAAAGAGATTGTCTGCACTTGTTGATGAACTTATCATGTACTACGGTGTAGATAAAACTCCAGCTGTTTTGGATAAAATTAAAGAATTCGGTTTCAAATATTCAACAGTTTCTGGTACTACTTGGGGATTAGATAACGTGAAAGTTCCAGTAGAAAAATCAAAAATAATTGCTGATAGTAAAAAATTAGAAGAGGAAGTTGTTTCTCAGTGGAGCGATGGTCTTCTTTCTGAAGATGAAAGATATCAGAAAATTATTGAAATATGGACACAAGCTAAAAAAGAATTAGAAAAAGTTTTACCTAAGACTCTTGATAAAAATGGTTCTACTTATGATTTGTTTACTTCTGGAGCCCGCGGAACTATGACGTCTTTAGTTCAGATGACTGGTATGAAAGGACTTATTCAAAACAACCAAGGAAAGACATTGGAATTCCCAATTATTCCTTGTTACCATGAAGGACTTTCTCCTGTTCAGTATTTCGTCACTACGCACGGTGCTCGTAAAGGTGCATCAGACACAGCTCTTAACACAGCAAAAGCCGGGTACTTAACTCGTAGATTAGTTGATGTTGCACAAGATGTCGTTATCACTGAAGAAGATTGTGGAACTAAAGAAGGTAAAATGGTAAGTAAAGAAAATGTTTCTGGAATTGAAATTCCACTATCAAAAAATATTCGTGGACGAGTACTTGCTCTAGATTTGAAAGATAAAGATGGAAATGTAGTTTACAAGAAAGGATTCTTAGTTACAAAAGAAGAAGCACGTAATATTGAAGGTGCAGGATTTACAGAAGTTTATGTTCGTTCTCCACTTACTTGTCGAACCGTTCACGGTCTTTGTCAGATGTGTTACGGATTAGACTTGGGAAGAAATCATTTGGTTGATTTAGGTGAAGCTGTTGGTATTATCGCAGCTCAAGCTATTGGTGAACCAGGTACTCAGCTTACACTTCGTACATTCCATGCCGGAGGTGTCGCAGGTACTGACATAACCACAGGTCTTCCTCGTGTTGAAGAAATTTTTGAAAGAAGAATTCCTAAAAACCCAGCTGTTGTTTCAGAGACTGATGGAGAAGTTATAGAGATAAAAGATAAAGATGGAAAGGAAAAAATAATAAAAGTTCTTTCTGACACTAAGGTTGATGGGAAATCAAATGAAATAGAATATATTGCTCCATTCCGTAGAATTCCGATAATTAAAGTTGGTAGTAAAGTAAAAAAGGGTGAAACTCTAACTGACGGTTCTGCCGATATTGCTGAGATATTCAAATTCGGTAGCAAAGAAATGGCTGAAGAATATATCATCAGAGAAATAAATAAAGTTTATGAACTTCAAAGTGCTTCTATTTCAAGAAAACATACAGAAATAATAATTCGTCAGATGTTCTCCAGAAGAAGAATCAAAGATTCAGGTGAAACGAATTTCTCTTTAGGAGATATCGTAGAAAACACTTCATTCTTAGAAGAGAATGCTAGAGTTACAAAAGATGGAGGTAAAGAAGCAAAGGCTGAAACGATTGCACTTGGAATCACTGAAGTTTCACTTCGTACCAAGAGTTGGTTATCAGCTGCATCGTTCCAAAATACAAATCGTGTTCTTATTGAAAATGCAGTTAAGGGTGGAATTGACTATTTGAGAGGTTTGAAGGAAAATGTAATTATCGGAAGATTAATTCCAGCAGGAACTGGATTTAAAAATAACATATCAGAGTTTAAGAAAGAAGAATAATTTGTATTTATGAACTCTCCAGTTGAAAAAATTAAGGAGAGGCTTTCAATCGAAGAAGTAGTCTCTTCTTATATAAAGCTAGATCGCGTAGGTGGAAGCTTAAAAGCTAAGTGTCCTTTTCATAATGAAAAAACACCTTCCTTTTTTGTTTCCCCAGAACGCGGTAGCTATTACTGCTTTGGCTGTGCTGCAAAAGGGGATATATTTACTTTCGTAGAAGAATTTGAAGGTCTTGATTTCAAAGGGGCTCTTAAACTGCTAGCAGATAAAGCTGGGGTTGTTCTTGAAAAATACAATAAAGAAGAAGAAAGTGAAAAAGAAAGACTATACAGAGCCATGGAAGAGGCTACTTTGTTTTTTGAGAATAATTTGAAAGAAAACAATGAAGCTTTAGAATATTTAAAATCTCGTGGATTAAAAGATGAATCTATAAAGAATTTTAGAATTGGTTTTGCAAAACCAGAATGGCGGGAACTTTATTTTTACTTAAACAAAAAAGGTTTCACTGATGCTGATTTAGAAAAAGCTGGACTTGCAAAGAAATCTGAAAAAGGTTTTTATGACAGGTTTAGAGGGAGAATAATGTTTCCAATCTCTGACTCAAGCGGAAGAGTTATTGCTTTTTCTGGAAGAATTTTTGTTGACGATGGAAAATCTGCCAAATATTTAAACAGCACTGATACTCCTATTTTTAGCAAATCTTATGTTCTTTACGGGCTAGATAAAGCGAAAGAATCAATTCGTAAAAATAATTTTTCTATTTTAGTTGAAGGTCAAATGGATTTGGTTTTATCTCATCAGGCAGGATTTAAAAATACCGTTGCTTCGTCTGGGACTGCGCTTTCTGATTCTACTATTTCTAAAGAAAATGTCGTTTCTAACTTGGGATTGATCCGTCGTTTATCAAGCAATATTGTGCTTGCTTTTGATGCTGATAAGGCTGGAATAAATGCAGCTAGTCGTGCTGGAAAAATTGCTTTGTCTTTAGGCATGGATGTAAAAGCGGCTCAAATGGAGGACGGGGTTGATCCTGCTGATTTAATTTCAAAATCTGGTTCAGACGCATGGAAAGAAGCTATTCGAAATTCAAAACATGTAATAGAATTTCTTTTAAATAGAATTTTAAAAAATTATGCTGGAGATATACGTAAAATAGGGAGGGAGCTGAAAGATAAAATATTGCCTTATGTGAATGCTCTTGAAAGTTCCATTGAAAAAGCTCATTTCTTGAAAAGAATAAGCGATATGACTCAGATTCCAGAGTCAGCACTGAAAGATGATTTAAAGAAAATAGAACAAGAATTACAGTATGATAAAAAAGAAATAAAAGAAATAGAGAAATCTGAGAGTGGATTTTTTAGAAAGGATTACATTGAGCGTAGATTGCTAGGTATAATTATTTGGCAGAAAACTCTTTCAAAACAATCAATTGATGTCGGCCAAGTCTTAAAAGATATTGCTGAAATTTTAAACATCAATGAAGATAAAATTTTAGAAAAAACGAAAGATAAGAAAGAGGATTTAATTTTTGAAGCTGAAGTTTTTTATGGAGAAGATATAGATTTGAATAAAGAGGTAAAGGAATTACTTAATAATTTAAGAGAGGAATACTTAAAAGAAGAATTATCAAAAAAAATGAAAGAATTATATCTTTTTGAGTCGCAAAAAGATGAGAAAAATTCAGCTGAAGTTTTAAAAGAAATAAATATTATCAATAATAAAATACAAGTTATTAAAAATAGTCGTCTAGAAAAATAAATATTTAAATATGAAGAAAAAAACAAAAAATAAAAAAATAGTTAAAAAGGCTAAAGCGAAAGTTAAGAAAATAAAGAAGGTTAAAAAAGTTGTAAAAAAGGCAAAAAAGATTGTAAAGAAAGCAAAAAAAGTTGTAGCCAAAAATGAACATGCAAAAAAGATGACTGCAGCTGAAAAGAAAGTGCATGAATTTTCTCGCCTTTCAAATGAAATTATAGAGAAAGGACGCAAAAGAGGTTTTATTACTTATGATGAAATTTTAAAAACTTTCCCTGATATTGAAAACAATATTTTGTTTTTAGACGAGCTTTATGAAAAATTTGGAGTTGCAGGTATAGACGTTTTAGAAGGAGGAAATCTTTTGGATCTTGATGGCGACCTTAATGACAAGGATATGAATAAATCTACCATTCATGATTCCATTCAGATGTATTTGAAAGAAATAGGACAATATCCACTTATTTATGCGAGTGATGAAAAGGACCTTGCAAAACGAATTGAAAAAGGAGACGAGGAAGCAAAGAATTTGCTTGCTCGTGCAAATTTGCGTCTAGTTGTCTCAATTGCCAAGAAATACGTTGGAAGAAGCGCAAATTTGAGCCTTCTGGACCTGATTCAAGAGGGTAATCTTGGATTGTTTAAAGCTGTTGAAAAATTTGACTGGACGAAAGGATATAAATTTTCAACTTATGCGACTTGGTGGATTCGTCAATCTATAACTCGTGCGCTTGCTGATCAATCTAGAACTATTCGTATCCCAGTGCATATGGTTGAAACTATTTCAAAATATAAACAAGTTCACAGAAGACTTAGCCAAGACTTAGGACGAGAGCCATTAGCAGAAGAAATTGCAACTGAAATGGGTATTCCTGTTGAAAAAGTTCATGTGATTGAAAATATTAGCCAAGAAACAATTTCTCTTGAACAGCCAGTCGGTGATGATGATGACAAATCAACTCTTGAGAATTTTATTCCTGACGATAAAATTTTGCGTCCTGATCAGGAATCTTCTCGTAGAATTCTTTCTGATCAGATACGTGAAGTATTAGATGAGCTTAGTCCAAAAGAAAGAAAAATTCTTGAAATGCGTTATGGGTTAACTGATGGAATTCAACATACTTTGGAAAGAGTAGGGGAAGAATTTGGAGTTACTCGTGAACGTATTCGTCAGATTGAAGCGAAAGTTCATGAAAAACTTCGCCAGCATGAAAAAATAGCAAGATTAAAAAATTATTTTGACTAGCGATTAACTAAAAAATCCTCCGATGTTATATCGGAGGATTTTTTAGTTTTGATTATTATAATGCTTTTTCAATTTTTTGGAGAACTGATTCAATTGGTTCTGCGCCGTCTATCGTGTCTACAACTTTACCATTTTTAAGTATGAAACTTTTTGGTGTGCCGTTTACACCAGCTCTAGTTCCATCATCAATGTCAGCTTGTACTTTTAATTTTTCTTTTCCACTATCAAGACAAGTGTTGAAAGAAGTCAAATCAAGCCCGATATCTTTTGCAATTTTTGGAAGCTCTGCTATGTCCAATCTATTATTAGAAGTAGTTCTTGCATAAACCTCATCGGCATATTTCCAAAACGTATCATTTCCGCCTTGTTCCCAAGCACATTCCATTGCTTCTGATTCATGAAAAGCTTTTGGATGAAGTCCAGCTATTGGGTAGTGTCTATATGCCCAAGCGACTTTATCTCCTTTTTGTTCTATTACTTGATGCATTGTATTGTCAAAAACTTTACAGAAAGGACATTCAGAATCGGAATATTCAACTATTACAACTTTAGCATTTGAATTACCTAATAGGTGTTCATCTTTAGAAATAGGTTTTAGTTTAATATCTTTTAAATTAACGCCATTATTAGCCTGGTTTGAGGGTTTGTCTGAGGTTTTTCCTTTAATTAATATTGCCCCAGCAATTAATAACCCAGCTATAATTATTGCTCCTGCTATTTGTTTTCCATTATTTTTTTCCATATTTTTATTATTTAATATTAATCTCTCTATTATAGCATATTTGTTTTTATGTTATACTTATAGTATTAAAAGGTCTTTATTATTAATTAATTAATTTTTAATATTTATGTGTGGAAATTGCAAGAAAGGATGTTCAATGGGTATGATTGCTAAAATTTTAGTAATCATCGGTGGAGTAAATTGGGGTTTCGTTGGTTTAGGAATGGTATTAGGAAAGGAATGGAATCTCGTTCATTTGATATTGGGTTCTATGTCTATGTTAGAAGCTATTGTTTATCTTCTTGTCGGTGTTTCAGCTGTTATGATGGTTTTCGGATGCAAGTGTAAGAAGTGTGATAATGGTGCTTGTGAAGGATGCAAGAGTGGAGTTTGTGATGTGCACAGTAAAACAGAAGGAAATATGTAATTTATTTTGTTTTAAAAATCCCCGCTACAAAATAGCGGGGATTTGTGTTTTTCACATTAAAGTGATATAATATAAGCTATTAAATATGACTTCAGTATCAAATATAATATTTTTTATATTGACTTTTCTTTCTGTCTACGTGCAGGTTTTTTTTCTTTTGACCTTCTTTGAGAAGAAGAAAAAAATTCTTATCAGAAAAGAAGCTTTTGAACTTGATGAATATCCTGGGGTGACCATAATCATTCCTTGCTACAACGAAGAGAAAACCATAAAGGGAACTATTAATTCTTTACTTAATCTTGATTATCCAAAAGATAAATTAAAATTGATTATTATTGATGATGGAAGCAAAGACAACACTTTTAATGTTGCAAAAGAAGAATTTGAAAATTATCCAAATATTAAAATTATTCAAAAGAAAAATGGAGGAAAATATACTGCACTTAATATGGGGCTTGAGTTAACAGACACTCCATTTTTAGGTTGTCTTGATGCAGATTCTTTTGTGGACGCTCAAGCGTTAAAAAGAATAATGACTTACTTTTTAGATAAAGATACTATGGCAGTTGCCCCATCTATTATTGTTGATAATCCTAAAAATATATTACAGGGAGCCCAAAAAGCAGAATATGATATGGCTATTTATAATAAAAAAATGTTAGCTTTTCTTGGGGGAATTCACGTTACTCCAGGACCTTTTTCAATATTTAGAAAAAAAGTATTTGAAGATTTGGGTCCATATAGACATGCTCATAATACAGAAGATCAAGAAATAGCTCTTCGTATGCAAGAACATCATTATAAAATAGAACATTGTCCAGACGCTTATGTTTACACTGTAGCGCCAAACTCTGTTGGGAAATTATATCGTCAAAGGGTGCGCTGGATTTATGGTTTTTTGAGAAATGCGATAGACTACAGAAGATTATTGTTTAGAAAAGAATATGGCACAATAGCATTCTTTACTTTACCTTCAGGCCTCATTTCTGTTGCTTCAGTAATTTTTCTATTTTGGATGTTTTTATATAACTTTGTTAGCTTTATTCTTAATAAAATAACCCAGATAAAAGTTGCTGGTTTTGGGTCTGTGGGTGGTAGTTTTCATTTTGACTGGTTCTTTTTTGACACTAAAACGATTTTCTTTGTTTCAATAATCTTGTATACTTCTATCGTTGTTTCGCTTTTAATTGGAAGAAGTATGTTAGAAGGCAAAGTCCGTTTTTCTTTTGATATTTTATATTTTATGATAATTTATAGTGTAATAGCGCCATTCTGGATTCTTAAGGCCATGTTTAATGCCCTTAGGTCTAAACAGTCGAGCTGGACCTTAGAAAGAGACGTCAGTTTGGCAAAAAAATAAAATGCAACAACAATTTGATTGGAAAAGATATGTAATAGTTTTTTTTATAACATTAGGTCTTTTTTTGACCGCGTTATATTTAAGTAATTATTTTAATGATAAAAAAGTCGGTCAACTTAAAACCATCCAAGATAAAATATCTATAGATATTTTATCTTCTGAAACTCAATTTTCTCTTCTCTCAGAACTTTCTTGTAAAAATGTTTCTGATTCTTTACTTTCAAGTGAGTTGAATGATTTAGGAAGGAAAATAGAATGGGGGCAAAACAGTATCGGTTCAACAGATGAGCTTTCTTATTTGAAAAAATATTATTCTTTGCTTCAAATAAAAGATTATCTTTTGATGAAAAAAGTTTCTGCACGTTGCGGAAAGCAATCTGCTTTTATTCTTTATTTCTATACTACTGCTGAAAATTGCAGTGAGTGTGAAAAAGAGGGAATAGTTCTTTCAGCTCTTCGCGATAAATATCCAGATTTAAGAGTTTATTCTTTTGATTATGGAATAGATCTCTCAGCAGTTAAAGCAATGATTAATATTTATAAAATACAAGACACTAAGCTTCCTGCCCTTGTGATAGATGATAATGTTCTCACAGGTTTCCACTCAGTAGAGGAAATGGATTCTCGTATCAAAGAATCTTTTAAGCTCCAAGCAGTAAAACCAGAAACAAAAAAGAAATAATATCTCCTATTGATTTTTTCTAAAATATAGTATATAATGCCATACGAGTATTTTTACTTGTCCTTTTATATAAACAATTTAAAAAAATAGCAAATGAAAAATCATTTAAAACCCCGACTGGATGACCATTATTCAAGCCTTATGTTGCAAGCTTTCAATTTTAAAAAAGAAGGTTTTACTTCAAGGGACCTTGAAAATTACATTTCTAATACAAATGAAGTTTTCAATGTGCAGAACGCTTACATGAAAGTTGACCCTCCTAAAAAAGGATTTGATTTATTATTTTACATGGAAAGAAATGGATTTATTACTTGTGATGATCTTAGAAAAATTCTAAGGTCAGTAAAAGCTAATGAATTCAACTTAAGCCCCGTTTTTCTTAATTCACAAGCATTAAAAGAAGATACTGCAAGTGATAAGATCTACGTTAGTAAATACTTTATTAATCCCATAGATATCAGCAAGATGTGGGCAATTCCTTTTTTATTGGATGAACAAAAAAGGAAAAATAAAGAATATTTTTCTCTTTCTGGAAAAGATTTTTCTAATGTTATTTATATAACAGATAAAAAAATGCGTTTTCCAGATTTTATTTTGTCTATATTTTTTAGAAATGGTTCGTGGAATTGGGGTTCTTTTAAATTTAAAGAACTGGAAAAAATTCCAAAAGATTCTCTTATCTTTTCGGACATTTCTGATTTTATAAATTAATCAGTAATAAATGCATATTAAAAAACCAGAACTTTCGTTTTGGTTTTTTTTATTGCTTCACCCGTAGGGCGATGGCTAAGGGAGCCGCCTCTCAGATTCGAACTGAGGACCTTCGCTTTACAAAAGCGTTGCTCTACCAACTGAGCTAAGGCGGCTTGCTTTATTTACTTGTAAATATACTACCAAATTTTTTACATTCTATCAAAACAGGGGAACAACTTATCTTAATATCTATTTTCTTCTTCTACTATCTTATCTTTTATTTCTCTAATCTTATTTTTATAATCTGACATCATTTTTATAAATCCAGAAGCTTCTTTTTTTGTTACTTCACTTACTTTTTTGGGAAAATATTTGTTTATTTTTTCTTTCGTTTTTATCTTAATTTGTTCGTATTTTTGTCTTAAAATATGTGAAGCTCTTACATAGAAACGTATTATATTAACAAGGGTTATATATCCATACTTTCTAAAGTTTTTTGAAGTAAAATGTTTAACTTCATCTAAATCTGGAATTTCTACTAAAATTTTGTGCGTGTTCCCAACGTTTGAAATTTGCCCTCTTTTTAACAAAATTAATTTGTTTCCGATCATTGCGGATATTCCAACAAGCGATATAAAAAACAAAATTAATACTATATACATTTCAGTTTAAATTGAAAAACGTTTTACTTCTTTTATTTTTGCTTTTGATTTTTCTAAGAGCTTTCCGATTGTTTCTTCAGGGTTTTTTATGAATGGTTGGTCAAGTAATGTTTTTTCTTTGAAGTATGTTGATATTTTGCCTTCTAACATTTTTTTCTTTATTTCTTCAGGCTTATCAATAATTGCAACTTCTTTTTCAAAAATCTCAGTCATAGTCTTTTTAGCTTCTTCGTTTATATCTTCTCTAAAGATATATTCTGGTTTCATTGCTGTTATATGCATTGCTATGTCTTTTGCAATATCAGAACTTCCTCCTTCAAGACTCACGATAACGGCAGCTTTATTGTTATGTACATAATTTCCCAAAACACTTCCTTCTACTATAAAAGCTTCACCTAACTGAATATTTTCTCCAGTTTTTTGGATGATTGGATCAATCATATCTTTTGCACTTTCTTTCATTTTTTCAATACCATCTTTGAAAGCTATGTCTGTAAGTTTTGACAATAGGGAAGTAAAGTCTTCGTTTCTTGATACGAAATCAGTTTCGCAATGAAGGGCAACTAATACTGACTTTCCAGTTTCTGATTTTATCATCACTGCGCCATCAGCAGCATTTCGGTCTGCTTTTTTAAGCGCGATATCAGAACTCGTTTTTTTTAAGATTGCTAAGGCTTTATTCATGTCTCCTTCAGCTTCTTCAAGCGCACGTTTGCATTGCATTACAGAGATACCTGTAGCATCTCTAAGTTCTTTTATTAACTCAGTTGTTATTTGTGCTGACATATAAAATTATTTATTCTTTTTTAGTTGGCACTGACAATTGGCCAGATTTATAAGCGTTAACTATAGCTGTAGTGAAAAGTTTAATTGAAGGGATTGTTGCGTCGTTGCAAACAATAGGATAGTCTAAACTTTTGATATTTGTGTCAGAATTTACTAGTGTGACTACTGGCACATCTGATTTTCTAGATTCTGTTGCAGCAATATGTTCTGCGCGTGCATCTACTATAAATAGTGCATCAGGAATTTTTTTAAGACTTAATAATCCTGTGTAATATCTTGCTAGTTTTTCCATTTTTTTAGCCATAACAACACGTTCTTTCTTTGTGTATTTTTCAAGTTCACCTGTAGTGCTTTCTTTATTATATTTTTCAAGTTCGTTGATTCTTTTCTTTATTTCTGAAAAGTTACTTAGTGTTCCACCGATCCAACGTTCTGTCACATAAGGCATATTTAATGATTCTGCTGCGCTCTTTACTGTTTCTTTTGCTTCAGGCTTTGTTCCAACAAAAAGAACAATTTTGTTCTTAGAACCAAGTTCTTTTATGAATTCTAATGCACTATCAAGCAATAGAGTTGTTTTTTCAAGGTCTATTATGTCTGTTTTATTTTTAGTTGTGTATATATATGAAGATACAGAAGGGTGTCTTCGGGTTTTTGAATAGCCGTAATGTGCTCCGGCGTCAAACATTTGTTCTATTGTTATACCTTTGTTTTCTGTTTTTTGCATAGAAAGTATTCTATCAGAAAGCTCCGTATTTTGCAAATTCATTTAAAAATCTCATATCTTTGACCTTCAGGCTTTTTTCGGGTAAGATAGGACTCATGAGACAATCAAAACTTTTTACTAAAACAAAGAAAGAAAGCCCAGCTGATGAAGTATCAAAAAACGCTGAATTTCTTATACGTGGCGGATTTGTGCATAAAGAGATGGCTGGAGTTTATAGCTATCTGCCTTTAGGTTTTCGTGTGCTTAAAAAAATTGAAAATATAATAAGAGAAGAAATGAATTCTGTCGGCGGTCAGGAAATTTTAATGTCGTCTTTTCAGCCAAAAGAAAATTGGGAAAAAACAGGCAGATGGGATTCAATGGATGATTTATATAAAGTTAGTGATTCATCTGGCAGGGAAGTTGCCCTTGGTCCGACACATGAAGAAATTGTTGTGCCTATTTTGAAAAATTACATTTCTTCTTATAAAGATTTTCCTGTTGCTATATATCAAATTCAAAATAAATTCAGAATGGAGCTTCGTGCAAAATCAGGAATGCTTCGAGGTAGGGAATTTATTATGAAAGATATGTATTCTTTTCATACATCGCAAGAAGACTTTGAAAATTTTTATGAAAAAATGAAAGATGTTTATAAAAGTATTTTTCAAAGAGTTGGTATTGGGCATTTGACTTATATGACTTTTGCTTCAGGTGGAACTTTCTCAAAATATTCTCATGAGTTCCAAACTGTTACACCAGCAGGAGAAGACACAATTTATATTGATGAAGAAAAAAGTATTGCCGTCAATAAAGAAGTTTTTAATGATGAAGTACTTGAAAGTTTAGGGCTTGAAAAAGAAAAATTATCTGAAAATCGTTCTATTGAAGTTGGTAATATTTTTGATTTGAAAATAAAATATTCAAAACCTTTTGATTTATCGTTTACAGATGAAAAAGGCAAAAAACATACTGTTTTAATGGGTTGTTATGGGATAGGACTCGGTCGTCTTATGGGCACTGTTGTGGAGGCTTTAGCAGATGATAAGGGGATAATTTGGCCTGAATCTATCGCTCCATTTCAAATACATTTGCTTTCTTTGGGAGATGATGAAAAAGTGGAAGAAGAAGCAAATAAAGTTTATGAAGATTTAATTAAAGCTAATGTTGAAGTTTTGTTTGATGACAGAAAAGATTTGTCTGCTGGAGAAAAATTTGCTGATGCGGATCTTTTGGGTATGCCATACAGAGCAGTTGTTTCTTTAAGGAGTATTAAGGAAGGAGGAATTGAATTGAAAAAACGAACTGAAGAGAAAGGGCAAATCATCAGCATAGATGAATTAATAACTTTACTAAATTCTAATGTTTAAAAAATTTTACAAATTAATTTCAAATGACATAGGGATAGATCTCGGTACTTCAAATACTTTAGTTTATTTGAAAGGGCATGGCATCGTTATTAACGAGCCGTCTGTCGTAGCAGTCAATAAAAAAACAAATCAAATTCTTGCTGTTGGAATTAATGCAAAAGAAATGCTTGGCAGAACTCCAGGACACATCAGCGCTATTCGTCCGCTTGTTGATGGCGTGATTTCAGATTTTGAAGTTACTGAAGAAATGCTTTCATATCTTATAAACAAAGCTGACAAAATGTCTAAGAAATTCGCAAGGCCAAGAGTGTTGGTGGGTGTTCCTTCTGGAATCACAAATGTTGAGACTCGCGCGGTTTACGATGCAGCGCGTTCTGCTGGAGCTCGTGAAGTTTATTTGATAGAAGAGCCAATGTCAGCAGCTATCGGAATACGCCTTCCTATAAAAGATCCTGTGGGTTCTATGATTATAGACATCGGAGGTGGAACGACAGATATTGCAGTTATTTCTTTAGGCGGAATAGTTAAATCAAAGAATTTGAAAATAGCTGGTGACAGATTGAATAATGACATCATCACATATATGCGTGATGAATTTAAAATACTTATCGGCGAGGGAACAGCTGAAGCTGTAAAGATTGCGATTGGGTCTGTAATGCCGGGCGAATATATGGAAACAGAAGTTCGTGGCCGCGACCTTTTGACTGGTCTTCCACGTGAAGTTATCGTTACAGATTCTGATATTCGTGAAGCATTTTCATTATCTATCAAAGAATTTGTAGAAGGAGTGAAAGATGTTTTAGAAACAACTCCGCCTGAAATATTATCTGACATAATGCATAGAGGCATTACTCTCTCTGGTGGTGGCGCTTTACTTAACGGCTTGGACAGATTTTTGCAGAATATTCTTAAGATACCAGTTTATATTGTAGATGATCCTCTTTCTGCAGTTGCTCGCGGGACAGGAATTGTTTTAGATGACATAGAGTCTTATAAAGAAGTTTTGATTGGTAATCAAGATGAGCTACCTCCTAGATAAAAAAATAAAAAGAAATAATTTTTTAAAAATTGGTTTAGGTATTTTTGTTTTGCTTATTTTAATATATTTTAGAGCAGGTATTTTTAATGGATTGTCTTATGCTACGAATACTGTTTTTAAATCTGTTTTAGTTTTTGGAAATAATGTCGGAGATAAATTATCAAACACTGGTTCTTTTTTTTCTTCTAAAAAATCTCTTTTACAAGAGAATGAAAATTTAAAAACTCAATTAACCGATGCTTCAACAAAAATGTTGAATTACAATTCTGTTTTAGATGAAAATATTAAAATTAAAGAAATAATGGGAAGAATGAAAGCTGGGCAGATGACTTTGGCTGGCATTTTATCTAAACCAAATCAATC
>JBAQNK010000002.1:0-1584 GCA_049303695.1 Minisyncoccia bacterium
ACAATATCATTGTCAGCTCCTGCTTGAGGATTAATAACTCTGTCAAAAGAAATTGATAAATTACTGACAACTGAAACTTGAGTTGCATTATCTGAAGGAGAAAGAGAGGAAATGTGAGGCGTAATTAAACTATCTGCAATGGCTTGAGCTATTTGAGCGTGACCGCTTAAATTAAAATGGACGCCATCAGCGTTATACGCTGCTTGTATATCCCAAAGATTATCAGCATCTCCTCCTGCTCTAAATTCTCCAACATAAGAACTAGCATCAACAACTATAGCTTTTGAATATCCAGCCGCCAAAGTGGCAAGAGAAGTATTCCAGTCATCTCTTGTTTGCATTTGAGCTGTAGTTCCGTTAGACCATGGTAAAATTTTTATTACCAAAATATTAGTGATACTATCACTTGCTTGGGCCCGATCTAACATACTAGCCCAATTTGCAATAAAAGTTGATTTTGTAACACCTCCAGCAATATCATTAACTCCTCCTTCAAGTACAGCAACACGCGGATGTAAATTTATAATATCATTGGTAAATCTAGCAGAAATAGAAGCTGTTTTTTGAGAGCCTATCCCCATATTTTGATAAGTATAAGAAGTTAAATCACCAAATTGTTTTTCTATTGTTGAAGCAATATTTGTCGTAACCGTTGATTCCAAAAAACTATAATGTGAGGGATGTCCAGCAATAATTGAATCTCCTATAAAAGCAAATTGTGGTGCATTCATATACAACTCAATAGGTAAAACCGCGCCAGCTAATTTACTATTTGGAGGAGTGGACTCCCAATCATAATCAGTAGAAGAAACAGTGCCCGTAATATAATATGAAGTTACCCCTGTAACAGATGTCTTGGCATAAAATGAACTTAATGTTGATTCAATTCTATATCCATAATAATCTCCTTCTTGAACTCCTGAGATAGGTGAAGATAAATCAACTGTTGTATAATTTCCAGAAGTCAAATTGCTTACAATATTTTCACTAGTACCAACTAAATCATAAGTGGTCCCATCTTTTCTCCAAACCTTAAAATAAAAACCAGTCAGATGAGTTGTAGAAGCAGTATAAATCCTTATTCTTGATATTGTCCCTGTTTGTCTAATTCTGTATTTTTGCCCAATGGTAATAAATTCTTGAGTTGAATTTCCCCAGTTTGCAGCTCCAGATGTTGCTGTGTCGTAAGGCCCAACAAGAACTAAATCAGAATTTGGATTATAAATTGGATAAGCAAAAATTATAGAATTTATTTTTAAAAAACAAAATAAAAAAACAAAAAACGAGACCGCTATCCCCCATCTAAAAATATTTTTTTTTGTGAAAAATATCGTCATTTTCATTATGCTCATCACAAATATGAGTGATTATAACATAAAAAATAGATAAAACATACCTTATTTGTAAATAAATACTTGCAATTTTGTTTATTTATAGTAATGTATCTATACAACTTAAAAAATTATTAAAAGCATGGATTTAGGGTAACCCCACCAAGGTTTAAAAACCAAAAGCGACACCTAAGCCTTATATCCGCTTTATGCGGATCTTTTTATTTAAGTAGTAATATTTATGAAAAAAAAC
>JBAQNK010000003.1:0-5542 GCA_049303695.1 Minisyncoccia bacterium
AATTATCGCTTTTGTTTTATTTAAACAACCAGATACGAAAAGTTTTATGCTTATTACTTTTACTGGAGTTGCTATGCTTTTTATTTCTGGAGTTTCTTGGAAATATATTTTAGGGATAGGAGGTTTGGTCGCAATTGTTCTTGCGACTTTAGTTTATTTTACCCCATACCTTCAAAGTCGTGTTAAGACTTTTATTGATCCGTCACAAGATCCACAAGGTTCATCGTATCAAATTCAGCAATCTTTAATAGCTATTGGTTCTGGAGGAATGTTTGGACGCGGTTATGGCCAAAGTATTCAAAAATTTAGTTATTTACCGGAGCCGCAAGGGGATTCTATTTTTGCTGTTTTAGGTGAGGAATTAGGATTCCTCGGTGCAGTTGCAACAATATTGCTTTATGCCATTTTTGCCTTACGAGGACTACGTATTGCAAACAATTCTCCAGATCAATTCAGTGGACTTTTAGTCTCTGGAATTGTTATACTGATTACAGCGCAGTCGTTTATGAACATAGCTTCTATAACAGGAGTTTTTCCTTTGACGGGAGTTCCACTGGTTTTTATGAGTCATGGAGGGACTTCGCTTGCAATATATTTAATAGCTATAGGTATAGTGTTGCAGATATCAAAATTTCAACATAAATCTGCATAATTTAAAAAATTTATGAAAATAGTTTTTACAGGAGGAGGAACAGGCGGACATTTTTATCCAATTATTGCTGTTGCTCAAAAAGTAAATCAAATAATAGATAATGAAAAAATTGTAGGCGCTAAGCTCTATTATATTTCTGATAGTCCTTATGACAAGGAAATGCTTTTTGAAAATGGACTTTTATATCAAGAAGTGAATTCTGGAAAAATGAGAACATACTTTTCAGTTAAGAATTTTTTTGATGTTTTTAAAACTTTTTTTGGAGTAATAAATGGAATTTTTAAATTATTTTTAATTTATCCAGATGTAGTTTTCGGTAAAGGAGGATATGCAAGTTTTCCAACTATTTTTGCTGCTCGTATTTTAAGGATTCCAGTAATAATACATGAATCAGATTCGGCTCCTGGGCGAGTAAATAAATGGGCAGGTCATTTTGCGAAAAGAATAGCTGTTTCTTTTAATGAAGCTGCGGAATTTTTTCCCGCTAAAAAAGTTGCTTGGACTGGGCAGCCTGTCAGATCTGAAATAGAAAAGCCAGCGGATAAAAAGGAAGCCCTTGATTATTTTAAACTTGAATCAAGTATTCCTGTGATTTTTATCTTAGGTGGTTCACAAGGAGCCGAACTTATAAATAATACTATTCTTGATGCGCTTCCAAGGCTTCTTAAAAATTATCAAATTATTCATCAAACTGGAGTTAATAATTTTAAAATGGTTTCAGGTAGAGCTGATGTAATCCTTAATGGAAATGACAATAAATCAAGATATGTTTGTATTCCTTTTTTAAATAATCTTCAAATGAAGATGGCAGCAGGGGCTGCAACATTGATTATTTCCCGTGCAGGGTCAACTTTGTTTGAAATAGCTTCTTGGGGGATACCTTCTATTTTGGTTCCATTTACTGAATCAAACGCTGATCATGCAAAGAAAAATGCTTTTAATTATTCTCGTGCTGGAGCTTGCAGTGTTATAGAAGAAATGAATATGACAGCAGGTATTTTAAGTTCAGAAATAGAAAGAATAATAGAAGACAAAGAAGTTCTTGAAAGAATGGCAAGAAGTGCAAGTGCTTTCAGTAAACCAGACGCTGCAATGAAAATCGCCCGCGAACTCGTAAATATCGCTCTATCTCATGAAAAATAAAAAAGAGTCGTGATATTTTCGACTCTTTTTACATTTTAATATAATTCCATTATTTGTTTTTCCAATGCATTATCATTGTAAGATTTTTCTTTTTCAAATACATCTTTAAAAAACTTTTTGAGGGTGTATTTTAAAAATCCATGATTCCCAATTTTTGCACGTACTTTACTTAATATAAAATCATATTTTCTCTGTTCGTATGGAGGCATTACAATCATAGCTTCTGTATCAATTCGTAATAATTTACTAAATTCATTTTTACAAAAACGTAATGCCCAAGCTAATTTAACGTATGCACAAAAAATTTTTGTTATTTTTCGAATAAATGAATATTGCCAATTTTCTTGCAATTTCCATTTAAAAATTTGAAATTTGCTGATTTTTTTCATATAGCTTTTATTTAAAGATTTCAAATAATGATTATTTCTTGCTGATTATATCAAATATTTTAAAATAGTGCTAAAATAGAAGAATGGAACAGAAAGTTATAACAAGATTTGCCCCAAGTCCGACGGGTTTTATGCATGTCGGAAATTTAAGGACGGCATTGTATGCTTGGCTTTTAGCGAAGAAAAATAAAGGAACTTTTATATTAAGAATTGAAGATACAGACAAAGAAAGAGAAGTTGAAGGTGCTACAGAACATATTTTAAAGGTTTTAAAATGGGTTGGAATAAATTGGGATGAAGGTCCTGATATTGGAGGTCCACATAAACCTTATACTCAATCAGAAAGGTTAGATTTATATAAAAAATACGCAGAAGATTTAATTAATAAAGGACTGGCTTACCCTGATCCATACACGACAGAAGAAGTTGATGAGTTTCGTGAGAAGGCTGAATTGGAAGGAAAAGCTTTTTTGTTCAGAGAACATAGACCAGAAACTTTTGAAAAATGGGATGGGACAAAACCACTCCGTTTTAAAGTGCCAGAAATAAAAAGTTATCATTGGTATGATTTAGTTTTTGGTGATCTTTCAGCAGGGCCAGAAGCATTAGACGATTTTGTTTTAATTAAAAGCGACGGTTATCCGACTTACAATTTTTGCCATATTGTGGATGATATTGAGATGGGTATTACTCATGTTGTCCGAGGGCAAGAATATATTTCTTCTATTCCTAAATTTCTTTCACTTTATGAAGCACTTAAAATAAATCCTCCGATTTTTGTTTGTTTACCTCATATAATGGGGAAAGATGGAAATAAAAAACTTGGTAAACGTGATGGAGCAAAAGATGCATTAGAATATAAAAACGAAGGATATTTGCCAGAGGCGATGATAAATTTTCTTGCTCTTTTAGGCTGGCATCCGAGTGATGATAAAGAAATTTTTACAATTCAAGAATTAATTGATGTTTTTGACGTAGAGAGAATCCAAAAATCAGGAGCTCAATGGAATGATGAAAAATTAGATTGGATAAATAAAGAACATATTAAAAAACTTTCAGTAGAAAATTTAGAAAAAAATATTTTTGAATATTTGCCAGGAGAAATGCGTAATCCTAAAATTATTCCAGTTATTCTTGAAAGAATTTCAAAATTTGGAGATATTCAAAAAATGATTGAGAGAGGGGAGTTAGATTTCTTTTTTAATACACCTAAGTATGAAAAAGAAAAATTAATTTTTAAAAATGTTTCGGCAGATAAAATTTCATCAAACTTGCAGCAAGCTGTAAATAGTTTAGAGAAAATAAAAGAATCAGATTTTACTGCAGAAAATGTTAAAAAAACACTCATGCAAGTTGCTGAAAATTTAGAAAGTAGGGGAGAATTATTACATCCTATACGTTTTGCTCTTTCGGGATTAGATAAATCCCCAGATCCTTTTATAATTTCAGATATTTTAGGTAAAAATGAAACTATATCAAGAATACAAAAAGCAATTTAGTTTTTTTCTTTTAGTGCTTTTAATTGCACTTCCTATAGCATTTTTGTCTGCTCAAACAGTGGAAGAGTTGAATTCTAAAATAAATCAAAAAAATGTCGACATTGATAAATTAGAGAAAGAAATAAAACAATATCAAGCGCAACTTGATGATCTAGGAAAACAAAAAAATTCTTTAAATGTTTCATTGCAGCAGCTTGATTTAACTAGAAAAAAATTAGTTGCGGATATTTCTATAACTGAAAAGAAGATTGAAAAAACAAATTTTAAGATACAAGAATTAAGTTTAGATATAGGTACTAAAGAAGATTTAATTACAAGAGACATAGAAGCGATAAAGCTTGGCATTAAAAAAACTAATGAATTTGAACTTAGTAATTTTACTCAAGTAATATTGTCTGAAAATAATTTTACAGATGTTTGGAACGATATAGACAATATGGCAACTGTCCGAGATACAGTTAGAAAAAAAATAATTGAACTAAAACAAATAAAAAGTGATTTAGAAGATACAAGAAAAGAAACGACAGATGCTAGAAACGAACTTGTTGTGCTAAAAACACAACTTGCAGATCAGAAAAAAATAGTAGATCAAAATACAGCTGAAAAGAAAAAACTTTTAGCGCAAACTAAAAATAACGAAACAAGTTATCAAAAATTATTAAAAGAAAAAATTGCTAAAAAAGAAGCTTTTGAAAAAGAATTAGAAGATTATGAATCACAATTAAAATATATTCTTGATCCATCTACACTTCCAGGTAAAGGAGTTTTGTCTTGGCCACTAGATTATGTTTATATTACTTCTTATTTCGGACTGAGAAATGTTAAAGGAATTTCAAGTAATCATAAAGGAGTTGATTTTAGGGCTTCTGTTGGTACACCATTAAGGGCTATGTCTGATGGAGTGGTAGCTGGAACCGGGGATACTGATATACAATGCCCAGGAGTTTCTTATGGACGTTTTATTTTACTAAAGTTTAATAATGGGCTTGCGGCGACTTATGGACATTTATCTCTTATTAAAGTAGGTAAAGGAGATGTTGTTAAAAGGGGTCAAATTATAGGATATTCTGGCAACACAGGATCTTCTACAGGGCCACATTTACATTTATCAGTTTATCCTAAAGACGGTGTTGATCTTAAGACTTTACCTAGCAAATCATGTCCTGGTCATGTATTAACTCAACCAATAGCTGCAGTAAATGCTTATCTCGACCCGATGTATTATTTGCCTCCTTATAAGCATTAACAAGTTGCGTTGTGCTAGTTTTATAAATTGTGGTAAAATAAATGTATGATAAATAAAATAAAAAATAAGAACGGGGGATTTTTAAAGTTAATTATATTCATTATTATTGTGATATTTCTAATGAATTATTTTCATCTTACAATAACCGGGATTATCAATTGGTTTGGAACAATGTTACATAATATTTTTTAATTAAATGAAAAATTTAAATAAAAAAAGTGGCATAAGTATTCTAGGAGCGTTGCTTCTGGGTGTCATTTTGATTATAGTTTTAAGTTATTTTAATGTGAACTTAAAAGCAGTAGTTGAGAGTCCAAGTACCCAAAGTAATTTAAATTACGTAGGTTCGTCTAGTAGAAGCTTATGGAATGATTATCTTAAACAACCGATTGCTAATGTTTTTAACAGTAAACCAGTTCAATATTTTTGGAATTCTTTTTTAAGAAATATGCAAAACATTCACGATGGTAAAGGAAATGATTTTGAAAGAACTGCTCCAACGATCAATATTAATTAATTAGTGATATCTAAAGTAGAGCTAAAAGACTTAAATTAGCCTTTACGTATATATTAGATAAAAAGCACTATACCAAAACATATATTGTGCGACACT
>JBAQNK010000004.1:0-10730 GCA_049303695.1 Minisyncoccia bacterium
GTGATAGTGTCAAAAATCCAAGCAAGCTCCGTGTGTTCAGAAATATCAGATTGTTTAAAAATTGTTATTTTTTTTGGATCAAGACCTATTGCTAAATAATCAAGCAAAACGCCGATAATATTTTCACACATTTCTTTAGGATTTTGCAAAGAATGCATTGCGTGATAATCAGCTATAAAAACGTAGCCACTATGTTCTTCTTGCAAATCAACAAATTGCTTCATTGCCCCAAAATAATTGCCAATATGAGGTTTTCCTGAAGGCTGAACGCCTGATAATAATACTTTTTTAGACATAAATTTATATTATCACATTTTTCCCCATTTTAATAACAGATTTAGACACTTTTTGATTTTGACTATTTCTATACTTATGCGAGAATGGCTCTAATGGTAAAAACAAACAAAAACAATATTCGCATTCCTCCACAAAGCATTGATTCCGAAAAAGCTGTTCTCGGTTCTATTATGTTGCGCAAAGATGCAATGCACGAAATAGAAGATGTCGTAAATCCAGATTCTTTTTATTCTGAAAAGCATAAAATAATTTTTCAAGCGATGCTTGATCTATCGCACAAAAACGAACCGATAGATATGCTTTCCCTTTCAACCAAATTAAGCGAGAAAAAGTTGCTTGAGAATATCGGAGGCAATCAATATCTTGCAGAAATAGTAAATGTCGTTCCTTCTTCTACTAATGCCAAGCATTACGCTGAGATCGTTCAAAAAAAATATGTTTTGAGAAGTTTGATTGAGGCGGCAGATTTCGTTTCTGAACTTGCTTTTGAAGAAAGCGATGATCACATGGATGACATCTTGGATATGGCAGAGAAAAAAATGTTCGGCGTAGTTTCTTCACCTAAAAATCAAAAATATGTAAGCTTGAAAGATGAATTGCCGGAAGCTTATGAAAGATTAAATAAATTACATGAAACAAAAGGAATGCTCCGCGGGTTACCAACTGGTTTTAGAGATTTAGATACTCTCCTTTCAGGATTACAAAATCAAGACTTGATAATCTTAGCTGCTCGACCTTCTATGGGAAAAACCACTCTTGCGCTCGACATAGCGCGACTTTCTGCAACAGTGCACGATAAAGCAGTTTTAATTTTTTCTTTGGAAATGTCTTCTCAGCAATTAGTAGATAGAATGCTGTCTGCAGAGTCACGAGTGAACGCTTGGAATTTGCGTACTGGAAATTTATCTTCTGATAAAGATTTTTCAAATTTACGAGATTCTCTAGATAAGCTAGCAAAAGCAAAAATGTATATTGATGATCAAGCCGGAAATTCAATCACACGAATGAAGTCATTAGCACGAAGAATAAAAGTTGAAAAAGGTTTGGACCTTATTATTGTTGATTACTTGCAACTTATGACAACGTCAAAAAATCACGATTCAATGGTGAACCAAGTTACAGAAATATCAAGATCATTAAAGAGTTTAGCAAAAGAATTAAATGTGCCAGTATTAGCCCTATCCCAACTCTCCCGTTCAATAGAAACAAGAGGTGGAAAACCAAGACTTTCAGACCTTCGAGACTCTGGATCTATTGAACAAGACGCGGACGTTGTAATGTTTATTCATCGAGAAGATAAATGGAAAGATGAATCAGAAAAGACAAATATTGCAGAAATTTTAATTGAAAAACACAGAAATGGACCAGTTGGAAAAGTGGATCTTTATTTTGACGAAAAAACTACAACTTTCTTGAATCTTGAAAAAAGTAATTTGAGTGAATTTGCTCCAGCTAAACTCGGAGATACTTTAGACGAATTTTAAAAAAAAATGGATACGATAGAAAAATTATCTGAAATATTTAAAGAATTTCCTGGAATTGGTGAAAGGCAAGCAAAACGTTTTGTTTATTTTTTAATGTCACGAAATCCAAATTATGCGGAAAATCTATCTAATTTAATTTTAAATCTTAAAAAAGAAATATCTCAGTGCAAAGAATGTTTTAGATTCTTCATAAATAATAGTAAAAACAAAATATGTGAAATATGTTCTGACTCTAATGTTGATTCTTCTGTATTAATGGTAGTAGAAAAAGATTCAGATCTAGAAAGCGTGAGAAAAAGCAAAGTTTATCATGGAAAATATTTTATCTTAGGCGGACTTGTTCCTGTTGTTGAGAAAAATACAAAAAGCCAAATTCGAATAAATGAACTAATAGAAAAAATCAAAAAAACAGAAAACCCGCCAAAGGACGGGCAAGCTTTATCTGAAATAATTCTAGCTTTTTCTTTAAATCCACAAGGTGATCATACTGATTTTTATGTGCGAAGCCAATTAAAAAATATCTGTGAATCTTTAAATATAAAAATATCCTCTTTAGGACGAGGACTCTCCACCGGAACAGAACTTGAATATTCAGACAACGACACTTTAAAAAACGCACTAAAAAATAGGCAATAAAAATTCCCCCGTTTTTGTGGGGGAAAATTTTATAAGTTGGTAAGCTCTTTTTTCGTAAACATAAGAGCTGCGTAATATCTTATCTTTGCATTATCTACTTCATCTTGAAGCAAAAAATCAGATATTTTGTCTGCATTGTATGTATCTGATCCAGATAATCCATCAAATCCAAAATCTGAAAAGGATTCTGATTTAACTATTATCTTTATGAAAGATTCATTGTCTTTAGCTTTAAGATCTCCGTAAATGGAAATTCCCAATAAATCATTTTCATATTTTGCCCTGATAAAGCCATTGGCGTCTTCCTTAAATGGAATTTTTTTATCTTTCATAAATAAAATTATTTCATTTATGATATTTTTAAATTCCAGATCAGAGCATCCTTCAACAAGGTAAGGTTGTAATACATCAACAGAATTAATTTTAGTTGATGTATCTTTTTCTACTTCACTTAAAGAAGTTTTACTCTTTGTAAACAAAGGAAATAAAACTATAAAAAAAATGAATAAAATACTAAAACAAATTGCAAATTTCTTTAAAAAAGAATTTCGTATTTGTCTTTTCTGACCTGGTGTTTTTGAGGACTTCTGTTTATTCTTCATTTTTCAAATATTTAATTGTTTCACAATAAATTAACTTTTCTGTCTATAGTATACCATAACATTATTAAAAAGCAATAGAAGACAAAAATCTCAAAAAAATAACTCGCTTTTTACGCGAGTTATTTTTAAAAAATTATTTTATTGAAAGTATTTTTACTTTAAAATATGGTTGACGATGCCCGTTTCTGCGAAGATATCTGGATTTCTGTTTATATTTCATAACTAAGATAGTCCTTGTTTTACCAATTTCCATAATTTCTGCCTCAACTTTAGTTCCTGCTATAAAAGGAGTGCCGATTGTTGTATCTTTTCCATCATCAACTAAAAGAACTTTATCGAAAGACACTTTGTCTCCCTTTTTAAATTCCCCTTTTATTTTCTCAATATCAACAAAAGTGCCTTTTGAGACTTTGTATTGTTTTCCCCCTGTTTTTATTACTGCAAATTCCATAGGTTCTATACTATATCAAATTTTATAAAAACGCAACCCCAACCACAAATAAGCTTGGTATAGAATATGATTTTTGTTATAATAGCGTAATGCAAACCAAAATAATTGAAAGATATTTTTTCTTTGGTCTATTATTAGCCACGCTAGTTTTTACTTTTCTAATTTTTCGTCCTTTTTGGATAGTGCTTATATTAGGTGCTTCATTTTCAATAGTCCTTTATCCAATATACGAATGGCTACTGAAGAAAAAATTTCCCGCATGGCTTTCTAGCTTTCTTACAGTTCTTTTTCTTATAATTATACTTTGTGGACCACTGCTTGGCATAGGAGCTATTGTTTTCAATCAATCACAAAACGTTTATCATCAAGTAGTAATAAGTGGAAACGCAGGACCGTTCGCAGATTTAATTAATGAAAAAATAAACAACATATTACCAGAAGGCACGTCTTTTGATGTGACAGAAAAAACTTCTGATTTTGTTTCCTTTGTGTCAGGAAATGTTGCAAAAATATTTAGCTCTACCCTGTCGGCAATTTTTTCATTTTTACTTATGCTTTTAGCTATTTTCCATTTTTTAAAAGATGGAGAAAGATGGAGAAAAGCTTTAGTTAAATTAAGTCCATTAAAAGACTCCGATGATCAAAAAATAATTACCAGACTGTCACGAACAATTAACGGTGTTATAAAAGGATACCTTCTCATCGCCCTTATCCAAGGCGTATTGATGGGGCTTGGTCTTATGATTTTTAATGTTCCCAATCCAGCTCTCTGGGGTGTTATAGCTGGTATCGCATCACTTATCCCTTCTGTTGGAACAGCCATAGTTTCTGTTCCTGCGATAATTTTCCTTTATGCAACAGGACACACAACAGAAACCATCGGGCTTTTAATATATTCAATATTAATGGTAGGATCAATTGATAATTTACTAAATCCGATACTTGTAGGCAAAAAAATAAAAATACCGTCACTATTGATTCTTTTCTCTGTACTCGGAGGAATTTCTCTTCTCGGCCCAGTAGGATTATTGATAGGTCCTTTAATAGTAAGCTTGCTTTATACTCTAATTTCAATTTACCGAAATGAATTTCAGCAAGGCGCAATTATATAATTTTAAAATAAAATGTCATTAAAATTTTACAACACTCTAACAAGAGAAAAAGAAGAATTCGTTCCGATTGATCCAAAAGAAGTTCGTATGTATTCTTGTGGTCCGACTGTCTATAATTATCCACACATAGGTAATTATAGAGCCTATATTTTTTCAGATTTATTAAAAAGAACTTTATTATATTCTGGTTTCAATGTAAAACACATAATGAACATCACTGATATAGATGACAAAACTATCCGTGACTCTCAAAAAGAAAATAAATCACTAAAAGAATTCACAGAATTTTATACTGAAGAATTTTTTAAAGATATTAAATCATTAAATATTTTAACTCCTACAAAATTTACCAAAGCAACAGATTATATAAAAGAAATGGTTTCTCTTATTGTTAAGCTAGAAGAAAAAGGCTTAGCTTATAAAAGTCCTGACGGTAGTGTTTATTTTGATATAAAGAAATTTAAAGATTACGGACAACTTTCTCATTTAGTTTTAGAAGAACAAAAAGAAAATGCAGGAAACAGAATAAAAACAGATGAATATGAAAAAGAAAATGCTCAGGATTTTGCATTATGGAAAGCGTATGACGAAAAAGATGGCGATGTTTTTTGGGACACAGAATTAGGAAAAGGAAGACCTGGTTGGCATATTGAATGTTCAGCAATGTCTATGACGAACCTAGGTGACCAGTTAGACATTCACACAGGCGGAGTGGATAATATTTTTCCTCACCATGAAAACGAAATTGCTCAATCAGAAGGCGCAACAGGAAAACAGTTTGTTAAATATTGGATGCACAATGAATGGGTCTTGGTTGATCAGAAAAAAATGGCAAAGTCATTCAATAATTTTTATACCTTAAAAGATCTCCTCGGAAAAGGAATCAACCCTATTTCCTACAGATTTTGGCTTTTAATGGCAAACTACAGAACTAGAGTAAACTTTGTATGGGAAGCATTAGAAGGCGCAGAAACGGCCTTAAAACGCTTATATAGGCTCTATTTAGACCTTGGAGAAGATATTGGAGAAATAAATAAAGAATACAAAACTAAGTTTAAAGAACACTTAGGAGATGATTTAGACACACCAAGAGCACTCGTTCTTCTTTGGGATTTAATCAAAGATGAAAAAATTTCAAGCGCTGATAAAAAAGCAACAATTTTAGATTTTGACAAAGTTTTAGGATTAGGCTTTGAAAATTTGAAAGAAGATATTGTTCCAGAAGAAATAAAAAAATTAGGAGAAGAACGTGAAGAGGCTCGTAAAAATAAAGATTTCAAAAAGTCAGACGAACTTCGAGATAAAATAAAATCTCTTGGTTATGAAATAAAAGACACAGCTGAGGGCGTAAAATTTTCCCTCGGCCATAGCCCTACGGGCGAGGCAAAAATCTAAACTTTTTTAGATAATTCTTTAGCTCTTTTATAAGCGTTCTTTATCGCTTTTTCCCAAACACTTTTCGTATCGTATTTCTTAAATATTTCTAACGCTGCTTCTGTTGTCCCTCCTTTTGAAGCAACATTTTTTACAAGCAAAGATAAATCTGTATTTTCTCCTATCATATCAATACTTCCTTTTGCTGTGCTTAAAATTATTTTTCTCGCATCTTCTTTTTTAATTCCTAAAGATATTGCAGAATCTAAAAAACAAGCAACCATATAAAAAATATAAGCTGGACCACTGCCACTCAATGCAGTTATTTTATCTATCGCGTCATCACCATTCACATAAATATCTTGACCCATTCCAGAAAAAATCTTTTTTGTAAATTCTTTTTCTATTTTTGAAACAGATTTTGTCGCTGTCCACCCCACCATCCCCTTTTTTATTCTTGCAGCCATATTCGGCATAGCTCTTACGATTTTTTTAACTCCTAATTTTTTCTCTATAACTTTTACGGGGACTCCAGCCATAATGGAAATAACTAAAGTATTTTTAGATAAATTTAAATTAAGATTTTTAAAATCTTGCGGTTTAATAGCTAAAATAACAACATCGCAAATATTGAGCGAAGAAACATCTGAACTTATTTTTACTTTTTTAAATTTCTTTTTTACTTCTTTTATTTTTTCTAGATTATTATCAAAAGCAAAAATATCAATTTTATCTATGTTTGATAAAACTTCTAATAAGATAGAACCCATTATTCCACATCCTAATACTCCTATTTTTTGATTTTCCATATTATGCATTAAGCTCCACAAAGAAAGTCGTTCCTTTATTGTCTCCTTCTGATTCTGCCCAAATTCTGCCTTTATGCGCATCTACTATTAATTTTACAGTAAAGAGCCCGTAACCAGTACTATCAACGTTAACCGAAACTGAATTCTTTCCTCGTCCGCCTTCTGTAAACAGATTCTTTTTATCTTCATCATTTATACCAACTCCAGTATCTTTTACATAGAAAAGAATCTTATTCCTTTCGCCTTGCGTTGAAGTAATTTTCTTTTCAAGCCCAACTTTTACGCTTCCTTCTTTTGTATATCTTATAGAATTATCAATTAAATTATGGACAACTTCTTTAAGCCAAAATGAATCACCTGAAATATTATAATCTCCATCTTTTATATCAGTTTCAAATTTTAGACCTTTTGATAGAGCTCTATCTTTTAATTCATCAACAAAATGAGATACTATTTCTTTGAAATCAACAGGCTTCATTTCATACTTTACCGTTCCAGTTTGTAAGTTTGCAGCATTCAAAACTAGATCAACTGTCGCAATTCCTTCATTGTCAGAGTTCAAACCCTTTTCTGCCATTTCTTGTAATTCTTTTGAGAGCTTACCAAAAGTACCTTCAACCATTTCAGCAAAAATATATTTTGAACGAGTAAATGAACCTTTAACTTTATGAGTTACCAAGTGAGTAAGAGATTCTCTTTGTTTAAGCAAAATTTCCAATCGTTCTTTTTGTTTAATTTCAATTTTTACAGACTTAATAAGCAATTGACCAAAAATAATAACTCCTACAAAAGTAATACCTGTTAATATAAAATTAGTTGTTTCTTTTATAAAGAAAAATTGAGAACCAACTAAAAACATCAAACCCCAAACTAATGCTTGTGTCGCAATAAGTTTTACATTAAATGTTTTAAAGCGAACAGTAAGAATACTAATGTATATCATGAATATCACCATTCCAAACAACCCATATAATTCAAGCTGTGAATCTGGCAATATTCCTATTTTTGTAAGATAAGTTGCTAAAAATTCCATTCCAAAAAAAGAGAAGAGAAATAACTCAATTCCTATTCCCATTAGAACTATTTGTTTTCTAAAATCAGATGCTGATACGCGATATTTACGAACAAGCAAAACAAGAATCCATATCATCGCGAGTACACCGAGCGCAGTACCGTAAACTTTAAATGGAAGCCATTCAAAATCAAAGGCATCACAATTGGTTATATTAAAACCACTTATATTAAAATTAGTAGACGCTAAGATTAAAACAGGAGCGAGCAATGAAAGAAGTCCAAATTTTAGTTTAATTGAAATATCTTTTTTCTCTAAGAAAACATAAATAAAATATACGCAAAATATTGAAATTAATCCTAAAATCAAACCGAAGAAAGACCAGATAAAAGCAATAAAATCGCCACTAATATTAGTCCATGCGATAAGAGTCGTTGTCGTCCAAAGAGAGAAGAAAATAGCAATTGCAAAAAGAAGTCGATTAAGTAGAAATTCTCTACCGTTCCAAAATACATAAAAACTAAAAATAAGCGCAATTACTGTAGCTGGAATCTGTGCATAATACAATAATGCTGGCACATCAGGCGAGAAAACAAAATATGAGGGCTCAGAAAATAAGTAACAAATCATATATTAATATCATCTATATTATTATTTATAATATCTTCTTCAGAAGTGGAGCCAGTCTGGCTATCATCTTGTATATCTGATTCTTCATTAAGGTTCTCGCAAGCATCACCATCAACTTCTATATTACAGTAAATAAGAGAACAATCATGATCCTCTAGAAAACAAATATTAGCTGCCTCACAATCTGTTATATCCTTGCCACACTCTTTTAATAAATCAGGTGCATATTTCTGCATCTTAGAATAATAATATTCTGTTGTGCACGCATCATCCTCACATCCAACAAAACATTCTTCTGTAATAGGATCACAAACACCCTCATATCCAACTATATAATCATGATTTACCATAAATCGATAATAAGAAAACACTCCAGATACAATAACGAGAGGCAAAAGAATTAGCAAAAAAATATTATCACAAAAAAATTTTACATATCTATTTTCCATAGAATTATATAGAGTATAACAGAAATTTAATACAACGTGAAGTGATAATACATGTTTTTGTTAAATAGAAAGCAAATAGGCACCAATCCCTGTTATACAGATAGCAATAATTTTTTGCCATAGATGCTTTGCTTGTATTTTTTCAGTTGTTATCCTAGGAAAAAATACAGTCAAAAATATCCCAATAATTAAAACAAAAATTGGCTGGAAAGATTCTGTAAGAAGCACGAGTGAAATAGGGGCAAGCATGTATGCAAAAGCAAATGTAATATTCCCAAGTATATATAGAGATTCATTTAAAATATTAAGAGATAAAATTCTTTTTGAATTACTTCGTATCGCTGATATAAAATTCATACGGTAAGAACGAGCAAATACAAAAATACCAATACCTATCAAAGTAAGCATAATATGCTCCCAAAAAAGTGATCGCCAAACATTTTCTTCTATTGCAACTGCTTTAAAGATAACTCCCCCCATTGCCCAAAAAAAGGAAGCCGCGAGCATGGGTAATATAGTCTGCCGACGAAGCTTAAATTTATTTTCTGAATCTATTTCAAAAGAAATAATTGATGCACCAAAAATAGTTATTGCCATAGCAATAAGTTGTAATTTTGTTAGAGTTTCACCAAGAATAAAATATCCTAATATATATGCAAATACTGGCACAAGTTGATAAAAAACTACCGCAACTGAAGCTTCTTCTTTCTTAAGAGCTACTAAAAAACACCATAAAACCAATACATTTAAAGTACCTACTACTGCAAGGACAAAAATACTTTTACCATCAACAGCTAAAACAGAACGATCGGCTAAAAACATAAATGGTAGCGCAAAAATAGAAAGAAGCGATGAAAAAAGAAGGATTGTTCCAACTCCACCCTTTTTAAAATATTTCTCTAAGAGAATTTTATCTATGTGATTCGTTAAAGCGTATAAAAACGGACCAATAAGCGCCAATAAAAACCAAGTCATATAGCTAAAGTATATTACTTTTACTTCTTAGAAGTCAATGAAACTTTATATTTTTTAAGAAAATTAACTGGACGATAACTTGTTTTTGACCTCCTTAGACTTTCAATTCCAAGGTCTTGTTCCCAACTCCACAAAGAAACATTATTATCTGCCAAATGTTGCGATACTTTTTTATTAAGAAAATCATATATACCCCTATAAGAAACATCTGCTTTAAAAAAATGTGAAATTGCATACTGAGAGGGCAATATTTCATCAATACTAAAACCAACGACAACATTGTTTAAAGAAACACATGAAACAATAATTTTATTATCATTTTCTATTTGTAATAAACGATGAATCGCTTTTTCTTCATGTTTATGTTCAAAATCATATTCTTTTTTATCTAATTCCTTTTTTTTCTCCCAATTATTAAATACTGAAACAATTTGTTCACGCACATTTGGATCATTCAACTCTTTTACCTCAAAAACAGCATCAGGGTATTCACGTAAAAATCTGCTTGCTGAATGTCTTTTTTCTTTAAATTTTAAACCTCGCAATTCAGATAATTGAGAAATAGAAAATATATAATCAAAATTATTTTTATCTTCTTCTATGAAAAAAGAGGTTCCTTCTAAAGATTTTGCTATTTCTTCAGTTATTAAATAAAGAGTGGTAGGCATGCCTGATTCTTTAGCAAAATTTATAAGCTCACACACTGTATCTTCAGATTTATTAATCCCTAAAAAAGAAAAATGTGGTTTACCTGTTAAATAATCAGAAAAACGAACAACGAGATTATCATTTAGATTAGAAATCTTCATTTCTTCTTTTATGTCCCAAGACCACATACTAATAAAATCAAAATCAGAATAAGGTAAAAATTTATGAGTTAATTTTTCAATATCTTTTTT
>JBAQNK010000005.1:0-2375 GCA_049303695.1 Minisyncoccia bacterium
CATATCGCACGAGTCCTCTAAGTGTGATTAAAAATATCCGTACTCTTTTAATAACAAAACTTCTGTAAACTATTATAGCAAAATATGTTAAAATATACCATATGAAAATAATATTTTTTGACACAGAAACAACAGGCAATACAGAGAAAGATTTTCTTTGCCAATTAGCATACAAAACTGGCGATGAAAGTTTCGTTGGTTTTTATAAGCCACCAGTAAAAATTCCGCCTGAAGCTTCCGCTGTTCACCACATAACCAACAAAATGGTTGAAAATGAATTGTCTTTCAAAGAAAGCGACAAAGAAAAAATAAAAGATCTTTTTGAAGATGAAAATTCTGTCGTGGTAGCCCACAACGTGCAATTTGATTTGATGATTATCAAAAAAGAAGGAATAGTTCCTAAAAATTCTATCTGCACATTAAGACTCGCAAGATACCTAGATCCTGAAGGAAAAATAGAAAGATACAATCTACAATATTTGCGTTATCTTTTAGAACTTGAAGTAGAAGCTCAAGCGCACGATGCACTTGGTGATGTTTTAGTATTAGAAAAATTGTTTGAAAGATTAAAAAAGAAATTGATGGAGAATGAAAATTTAGACGAGGAAAAAGCTATAGAAAAAATGATAGAAGTTTCTTCACATCCATCACTTCTAAGATCAATCAATTTTGGTAAACATAACGGAAAAACAATTGAAGAAATATTAAACATTGATCCGGGATATCTTGAATGGTTGCTTAAACAAAAACTAGAAAGCGATCAGGTTGATGAAGATTGGGTTTATACTTTAAAACATTATTTAGCTAAAGAATAAGTTTACTTATTCTCGCTCGAACATTTTTAGAAAATGTTTTAAAGGGAAATAAAAAAAGGATCTTTATTTGTAGATCCTTTTTTCTGTAAATTTAATTTTTTGCCATTTTAGCTAACAAGTCGGCGCCGTATGCAACTATTAAAAATATGATTAAATGAAATCCAATAAAATCACTCCAATTCACACTTAAATTATTAGGTAATTTCATATAATCATACACGGTAACTAAGCAAAAAACTAAAAATATTAAAAAAAATGTTCTCATAATATAATTGTTTTATTCAGCTTTCGCCTACGGGTTTATTATTTGAAGAATTAATTTAACTAAATAATATCATTATATGCATAACTGTCAAGACATAGTAATGTCTAAAAAATCTGTTAAAATAAAGAAATGGAAAATATTTTATGGATTATAATAGCAGTTTTGGTTGGAGGCATACTCGCCTATTTTTTGTTTGGCAGAAGTAAAAAAGAAGAAAAGAAAGATGATATAGGCTTACAGCTTATACTTACCCAATTAAACGAGCTCTCAAGAACAGTTGATAATAAAATCGGTGAATCACACAAGCAAGTAAACGAAAGCCTAAAATTCCATTCCTCTGAATCAAATAAAATAATCCGTGATGTGACAGAAAGACTCACAAGACTGGACGAGACAAACAAACAAGTTATTTCATTCGCAGATCAATTGCAAAGCTTGCAAGATATTTTAAAGAATCCAAAACAACGTGGAATCCTTGGCGAATATTATTTAGAAACAGTTTTAAAAAACGTCCTCCCTGTCGGTTCATACCAAATGCAATATGCTTTTCCTGACGGAAATATTGTGGACGCTGTAGTTTTCGTAAAAGATAAAATAATACCGATAGATTCAAAATTCTCTCTTGAGAATTACAACAAAATGGTGGAAGAGCGCAATACTGCTGAAAAGAAAAAACTAGAAACTATATTCGTAAATGATTTAAAAAATAGAATTACTGAAACTTCTAAATATATACAACCAAATCATGGCACTACAGACTTCGCTTTTATGTTCATCCCTCATGAAGCTATATATTATGATTTATTAATAAATAAAGTCGGCTCAATAGAAGAAAATGCTGAGAATCTGATCCAACGCGCCGCTGGTAAATATAAAGTGATAATCACCTCGCCTACTTCATTCCTCGCCTATTTACAAACAGTTCTGCAAGGTTTAAAGGCTATGCAAATAGAAGAATCAGCAAAAGAAATAATCAAGAAAGTTGAAGACTTGGGAAAGCATTTAAAATCTTATGACGAATATCATTCAAAGCTCGGAAATGCTCTTGGCACAGTTGTGAATCATTACAATACTTCAAATAAAGAATTACGTAAAATTGATAAAGATGTATTGCGTATCGCAGGCTCAAGCCCTGAACTTTCTACTCTAGAAATAGAAAAGCCAAAAATAGAAGATTGACATAATCATCAGTTACATATATAATCCAAAACGAATAAAGTTCACAATGTTTAATTAAAAAACTTAATACAATGGAAGAACAGAAAAGGATTTACCCCGACAATTTTGTTACAAAA
>JBAQNK010000006.1:0-24478 GCA_049303695.1 Minisyncoccia bacterium
TACAGTTCAAGCAACAAATAAAACAGAGGTGTCAGCAAAATTAAACGGAATATTTGTAAACCAAACTGGAACTTCTGCTCAAGGTTATTTCCAATATGGAAAAACTGTTTCATTAGGTAAAACAACTATTATTAAAAATTTAGGATCAGTTTCTTCTATTAATTTCTCTCAAATAATCACAGGGCTTGAACCAGATACAATATACTTTTTCCGAGCAGTATCAATAAACCAAAGTACAACTTACAATGGAAATATATTAGTATTTAAAACTCTAAAAGAAATTATAATTCCAGAAGTAAACCCTGTAGAAGAAAACAGAGATGTTGAAATTGCTTCTATAGAAAGCCCTATTGTTGAAGATCAAATTGATTACACAAATATAGCAACGACAGAATTCACCATCACCAATGGAGCTGAAAACTTAGTAATAGGAGATGAAATTAATTACATTATTAATTTTAAAAACATCGCTTCTTTGGATCTTGAAAATGTAAAAATTACAGTCCAGCTTCCTAATGAAGTTGATTTCAAAGAATCTAATTTAGGTAAATTAACAAGCGACAATACTGTAATTTTTGAAACAAAAAACTTAGTTTCTGATCAAACAGGTTCTATGACAATAAAAACGGTTATTAATCCAAATGCTTCCTTAAAGAATATACTTGTTACAACGGCAATGATGTCTTACGGTGTGGCTGGGACAAATATAAACAAAGATGATATAGCTTATATAACAAATTATATAACGCCAGAAACAACAGGCCTTGAAGCAAATCCCCTATTTGGATTAAATTCTCTTCCCTATCTTTTAGGGTGGTTCATTCTATTACTTATAGTACTAGGAATTATATTTATTGTTATAAAAAAGATCTATACGAAAAATAGCTTGAAAAAGAATACTAAAATAATAACTGATCATATTAACAATTTAGAAAAATAATTAATCATTCTTAATTTAAAAAGACCCATATGGGTCTTTTTAAATTGCCTAATAAAAAAACTCCCACAATGGAGAGTTTTTATTTTTAAAAACAAATTACTTTTTAATCATAAAAAGAAATTTACAATCTATACTGCAAAAACCTTTAGGATTGGCAAAATATCTGCGAAATGCTAATCCATCATAACTGTTATTAATCATAAAGATGCTTAAAGCACCGTCTGATATAACAACTGGCTCCGTGGCAATTTTTAACCACTCTCCTCTTGTTTGATTTTTATATTCTGCACAAAGAACCGGACCAACTTCTATAGGACAAAAAGTTAGCCCTTGTTTAAAAGCAGTATCTAAAACCTGCTCATACGTCGCCCCAAATTTTAATCCAAGGTCTGACACAGAAACAGCAACAAGATCAATTTCTTCTTTCTTCTTACTAAGAAGAAAAGCTGGATTCTCTATAATTTCATTTGCCCAAGGACTAATCTTATAGCCATTTAAAATTATGGCTTCTTTTATTTTTTCAGTATTTTTATATTTACCAATGGTAATAGTTTTCCACGGAACCCAATTTTTTACTTGAGCATTTGAAAAAATTTGGATACTGAATAAAAACAAAGTAAAAATTAAAAAGATTGATAGTTTCAAATTTGTTTTCATGATCTTCTGTTTTAAAGAGTTTAGGAAAAATAACGATTTTAAATAATATACTATAAAAAAATAAATTAGTCAAACTCATTTGTGATAAAAAATTTACTAAAAATGCTATAATTTATACATGGTTAAAAAATTATTAAAAATACATTTAACAGAAACACGCGGACTTTACCAAGGGAGACGTCTTGAAGGTAAAGTAAAAAACACTAGTATTAAACCTATTAGAAAAGCAAAACAGAAAAAATAGTATAAAAAAACAATCACTTGGTGATTGTTTTTTTATACACTTAAAATTCGTATTTTATTTAGCTTTCTTCTTTGCAAGCATAGCTTTTTTTATTTCTAGTCTTTTTTTAGTCTTATGAGAATGTCTTGATTTCTTTTTTGGACTAAGCGTTGTTCCTCTTTTTGCCATATAAATAATTCTTTATTATTAATTGATAAGATAGTTTTATTATATCATAAATCTCTAATAAAAAAAACTTTATTTTTCTATTTCAGTTAGAACTGTATTTTGAAAAATTAAATCAAAAGCATTTAGTACTTCTTGGTTCGTACTATTTGTATAAAAAGGTATTTGAATTTTATTTTTCAAACATTGATTTTTAGAATATTTTAGAATATCAGAACATTTAATCAAGCTTCCTCCAATAAATATTGTATCCTCTGCATTACCTGTTGCTGGTATCATTTTTATTCCTACAACTAAACCATTCTCTGTTATTTCTTCCTTTAAAAGCCAATTATTAGGATAATGAGTATTAATCTTTCCAGGCCAATAATAATTAGCCCAAGTAGTTACATCTTCGGAAAAAAGTGGCTTTTCAGATAAAGATGTTTGCAAGGCTGATGTATTTGTATTTAAAACTTGAGGATTAAAAGTTTCTTTTGACCCATTCCTAAATAATAAAATAGCAGTTGCTATTCCCGCCAAAAGAACAATTCCACCAATAACCCATAGCATTTTTCTAAAAGCTACTTTATTTTCTATTTGATCTGAATTTTCCATATCAGTATTATACCAACTTTAATATTCTAAGGAAAGATTAAAGAGATACTTGTATTTGATTAGAATATACTCCACAAGAACCGCCTAGATATTCACAAACTCGTGCATAATACATTCCTGACCCATTAAACGCATCTAATGTTGTACTTATAGCACTTGGATCTGATAAATAAATATATTTATCCCCATCTCTAGTAGGATATGTTGGAGTAGCATTTTTTGACCAAACTATCTTAAATCCATTTTTTGAATAACCTACTGCAGACCATGACATATATTTTCCTTCATTTTTTAAATTAATTGAAGAAACCCCTGATACTGTATTTGTTGATTCAGTCTTTTTTTCTGTTGTAATTTTATCTACAATATAATCTTTTTTACATTTAAGTGTTTTTATAAAAGTTCTAGTTAAAGCATTCAATTCCCCTGATTGTTCTATTCCTGAAGTCTTTTGAAAATTAACGAGAGCTGCACGCGTAATTTTACCAAAGTATCCAGTAGCAACATTTTTAAAGTATCCTTTTTCCTTAAGAAAATTCTGCAAATTTTTTACATATTCTTTTTCAGTAATTTGTTCTCCGTCTCCAATAGACAAATCCATTTCTGTAATATTACATTGAATTTTACTATTTCTAACTTCCTCTAACTGCTTCTGCAATTTTGATATTAAAGTAAGCAATTCTTCTTCAGAATAATTTGAGTATTTATTGTCCACTGCTGAAGTATTAGCAAAAACAAAAGTTGGAATAATAAATAATGACAAAATTATTAAAAAAACAAAAAAATTTTTGAACATATATTTTAAAAAATAATTAACTTATAATAAGTTAATTATAACATAAAAAAATATATAATGTATTAATTAAAAGACAATAAAAAATACCCTAAACATTTTAATACTTAAGGCATTTTTTATGCGAATTAATTATACGCGAGATACTTTTGTAGCTGCTGGTCCTTTTTCACTTTCAATAACTTCAAAAGAGACAGTGTCTCCTTCTTTAAGTTCTTCAAAAGTAACACCTACAAGCTCTTTAGAATGAAAGAATAGATCCTTTGCTTCACCTTCGCGAGCAATAAATCCGAATCCTTTAGGCATAAGAGTTTTAATTGTTCCTGTCATCATAAATTATTTTAATTATTTTTACTTGAAACTTCGACATTGTTCCTGTGTCTTAACACTAAGATAGTATAACACACAATACACATTATTAAACTATAAAATAGGTGAATTTAAAAGATTACCTATATCAGACGAATTATGTGAGAAACATTGACTTTTAATAAAAAATATGATACTATCATAAACATGACTCCAATAATATTGTTAACGATATTAAACGGTTTAACAAACCCAAAAATCAATGAAATAAGACCTACGACCTCAATCGTAGCGCCTATTGTGGCACCCGTAACTATGCCTTACAACGTCCCCCTTTATTCACAAATAGCAGATATTTCATCAGTTGAATGGAAGCAAAAAGGTTGTGGGGTGGCAGATGTAGCCATGATTGTAAATTTCTATAAACCTCAAACTACTACAGTTCAAAAAGTTTTAGAACAAGGTATTTCTTCAGGGGCTTATCAAAAAAATGTCGGATGGAAACATGATGGACTTGCAGCTTTAGCAAAAAAATATGACCTAAAAGGAAAAGTTAATGATTTTTCACAATTAGAAAAAAAAACGGCTTTAAATCAATTTAAAGATGTAATAAAAGAGGGTCCAGCAATAGCATCAATTCACCGTGGATTTGATCCAAAAAGTTCTTTTGGTCATCTTATTGTTATAACTGGTTTTGATGAAACTTTTGTTTTTTATAACGACCCAGGAAAACATGACGGCATAAGAAAAGTTTTAATCACTGATTTTATGAAAGGATGGAAAAGAAAACTAATAGTCATTCGACCTCTTGAATCAGACATACTAAAAACACAAATAGCTTTAGTAAACTAACGCTGTCCCAATTAAGCAAACCTTTTGCCATGGTTGATAAATACTTTTAAAATTTCTTTCTTTTATTATCCCATCTGGATAATTCACAGTATATGAAACATTTGTTGTCACCCCATCGTGTGGCATTTCAGAACATTTTGTTTTTCCAGCTAAAAGCTCTCCACTTTTAATATATTTTGTCGCTGGTGCAGGAATTTTATCATACATAGCTGGTTTAGAAATTTCCACAGATCTACCATCTTTTCTTCCGTAAAGTTCCATAATTACTTGTTTGTTTTCCACTCTTGCCTGTAAAAGCAAATAATTACCAGTATCATTTATAAAACGAAAATCTGGATGTGGGCCATATATTGTTGCATCAAGACCTGGTGGATCATAGTAATGAACAACAAAACGATGATTAACTCTTTCAGTAATAGGTAATCCTGCATTTAATGCTAAACGAAAAAGAGTGGTAGCAACTTGGCACAATCCTCCACCAAATTCTTTCATAGTTTTATTTTCTTTTATAACCATTTCTTTTAAATAACCTTCTTTTTCTGTAACTGGCCCAATAGAAGCCACGGTTGAAAATTCTTCACCTGGAGCTATTAATATTCCTGTAATTGCAGACACTCCTATTTTTATATTGTGTTCACGATCTGCGCTACTTCCAGTGAAATTAGTGCGAATTTCCCCTACTAAATCTTTTATTTGATATTTTAACAAAGTATCTTTTGTAATTTTAGGTTCAACTTGAATTATTTCAATAGGAATATTTATAATACTGTTTGTAATATTTGAATTTACTTCTGCTTCAGAAATTATATTTTCCATTTGTTGAACAATTTTTTCTATATTTATTACATTGCCTGTTTTTCCTAAAACTGTTTCAACGAGTTTTCCATTCTGAATTTTAAAACGACTATTTCGTGGAGGATTTTCTATGAGCCTATTAACATTATCTGAAAAATAACCTTCTAATTTTATACGATTCACACTAATCCCTTTGTCTTTTTTAGGAATAAACCACGTTGCTAATTTAGTTCCTTTTATATTCCATTTATAACCTTTATATTGAAATATAAAGTTTGTTTTTCTACTAAAATCATCAACAAAATTTAAAAAAGGTTTTAGATCTTCTTGTGTAATTACTGAAGTATCCTCACCTATTTTAAAAGTCGTAATATTTGTATCAAATTGAACCAATTTCTCAATTAAAATATTTACAACTTCTTCTTTGTTTATAATTTCTCCTATTTCTTCTTTTGAAATAGAAATTTTATTATTAACAAAAGAAAACTCTGCCGATACACTTTTCTTTAAAAAACTATGAAGTTCGCTTTCAAGAAAAGAATCAAGGGCTTCTTTTTGAACAACAGTAGAAAAATTGAAATTTTTTCTTGTAAACAAAAGTATAAATTGTTGTGCTGAACTACGAAAAACATTAATGCCACGACCCCATTTATATGCTTTTTGTAAATCATCCTCCCACCCAGTTATAGTAAAATATTCCACAGAATTATCTGCGGTAAGACCTGAAACTGACATTGGTATATTTACTTTTTTATTTATTCCTTTTAAATTTTCAAAATTTACAGATAAACCATTGTTTTTCAATTCTTCAGACTTTTCTTTAAAATGATTGAAGGCTTCAGCGTAAGTTTGACCACTAACTTTTTCACCACCCACAAAAACACCTGGATAAAATCGATTAGTATATTTTATTTCAAAAGCTCCAAGTATTATTATTCCAATAAGAATTGGAAATAATAAAAATAATGAACCAAAAGCAGAAAGTCCAAAAGTTACAAAAGATGGAACTGGTTCTTTTGAAGCTCCCCCAAAATGTGCTTCATTTACAACTTTTTTAAGATGACGTCTTTTCTTAAAATGTTTGCGAAAAGGATGTTTAAACATATTTATATTATAAAACTTTATACATTAATAAACCATCATAAAAAAATACCGCACTAATGCGGTATTTTAAAATATATTAAGAAAAAACAACTTCCTTCTTTTCTGGTTTACTGTTTACTAAAAGGACTATCGGTTCAGGTAAGGTAATTTTTCTTCTAACATCAAACACTGGTTTCAAAAAACAATCTTTGCCTCTACATTGAAATTTATCTATATTCCTTATATTAACAACAATTGATTTCATTTCAGGAATATAATTTCCGCAATATTCACCCAACATCTTACCATTAACAAATAAGTTAAATGCATAATATGGGCGAACGCTTATATAAGGTAAATAACTCTCATTAATATAAATATTCTTTTCATGAGGATGTCCTTCGTATTGCCATTTTATCCCAACACCAGAAATATGTTCTGATATGTAATATGGATTGTTAATCACATGTTCAAAGTCTCCAGACTTAAAGACAAGTTTTTTCTCATCAGCCATTATCGCTTTTTCCCCATAACAAAGAGCTTCAAAATCATTAACTACTTTTACTGAAACCCTTATGCCATTTAAGGAAATCGCTGGCATCGCTCGGTGAATGATTTTATTAACAAAAGCGATTCTAAATACGCAAATTTTATTTTCCTCGGGAATAATACTTTTAATAGAATAATGTTCCGTTTGTACTTGTGCTTTTAGAGCATGAATTTCTGATTTTCTACTAGCTATTCTTTTTTCATATTTCTCTTGTAATTTTTTAAGCAACTTCATGTCATCCCCCTGATGTATCCTATATATAGCCAACAATGCGGCAAAAACAGGTTGTCCTATTAAAGGAATGACTAACCAATAATTGGAAGTTGTCCAACCAACATAAAGTGGAATGTGTGCCACACACATCAATGCAGTAGAAATTAATAAGCTATACCAAAAGATAACTCTTCTTGCGTAAGTTCTTGAAAGATTGTTTTTCATAATCGTAATTTTTAAGTTAAAAGAAATTTAATGAATTACTTTAATCTCCCTATAGAAGCTCAAAGCAATTCATTAAATTAAACTTAAAATTCAATATCAAAGAACTATCATAGAAAACATGATATAATATCTATAGTAATTTGTCAACCTGTGGACCCTAGGAGACTCGAACTCCTTACCTCCTCATTGCAAATGAGGCGCTCTACCAGATGAGCTAAGGGCCCAAACTTAGATAAAAGTATTCTATCTTATTTTATTAAAAATGCAACATGGTTTACTTGTTTTTTAGTTAATTTTTGTTAATATAGTAATGTTCTTGAATAAATTCCGGGGTAGCTCAGCGGTAGAGCGGTCGCCTGTTAAGCGATTGGTCGTAGGTTCGATCCCTACCCCCGGAGCAAGCTAGGACGAATGTCCTCAAAATCACTATTTCCACTTGATGTATCAATAATATTTTCAGGTTCGAACTTGTTGTTTTTTTGCTTTGCCCAAATAAGACCGTCGATGAGTATCTGAATTGGTTTTACGTTGCTAATACTAAGTTCTTCTTCATTCCATGTTAGGTTCGAACCAAGCTTCGAAAGTATTTCTCTTTTGGCTATTTTTGTTCCATGTTTTATTATTTTTTTCATTTCTAAACCTAAATAAATAATATTTTCTGCTTTTTCAATCCAATCAGCCCTTTTATTTGAATTTTCTTCTATATTCTTAATATCAGACTTAATTTTATCTATGTCATGTTCGTATTCTTCTCTTTCTATCATTCCATCAACTAGTAAACTGCGATATTTCTCCTTTTTCTTTTTAAGATCTTCAATTCTTTTCTTCTGACTTTCTACTACTACTAAATTTGATTCAACTTCTGAATCATGGAGTTCATGAACATATTTTCTAGACCATTTTGCTAGTTCTGGTGATAATGTAAATTTATTTGCAAAATCTAATAGAAAATCAGTGATTTTATTTTCTGATATATATTTAACAGATTGTTTTTTCTTTTTCATAGCAACATTGTAGTAAAGTTCGTATTCAAGGTATTTTGGATTCTTTACTAAAATAATTTCCTTCTTACATTTTGGGCAATGAGTTTTATTTATATATGAAAATTTATGTTTACATTCACATATGACTTGGCATTTAAAATCCACACCAATAGATTGGTTATATGGTGATTTTATAAAACTTCCATAAGTCGATTGGTGTGTTTGTGTTTTAGATATATTTTTACCAGAAAGCATGCGTAATACTTTATAATGTTCTTCCTCTGTAATAATTCTAGGTAGACTTTTGTCTAATTCGTATCTTTCTCCACTATAATGGAAAAAACCAGCATATATAGTATCTTTTAGGATTTTATATATCCTAGAGTGAGTAATAGGGTTACCACCACTATGTTTATGCTTAGGTGTGGTAAGCCCAACTCTCATAGCTAAATCGTACATTTGTCCTCCAGAATAATTACTTGTTAAATAAGTTTTAAATATTTCTTTTATTATAAAAAATCTATCTTCATCAATAAGCCATTTTCTGTTTCCTTTTTCTTCAGTTTTGTCATTAATAAAACCAATTGTTGCTAATCCGTGAGGTATACCCATTCTAGCTTTTTTGCTTTGGCCTCTTTTAACATTTATAGACAGATCACGGCTAAATTGATTAGCCATACCAAATTCAAGAAGTAGAGACCAACTAGGTTCAGAGGGTGTGTAAATTTTGCTAGGCGTTATTATCGCTTTTATAATTCCTCTTTGTAACAAATCTATTATTTCTCCACCCTCATCCATATTTCTAGCAATTCTATCGGGCTTCCAGCATATGATTGCATTTCTTTTTCCACACTTAAAATCTTGAATCATATTCGAATATTGATTTCTAATTCCCGGAGTTTTTGCCGACTTACTATCTTCATAAGAAATCATATCAGCAATTTGATGTATCTCTTTTAATTTTTGTGCCTCATATTTTTGTGAATCTATAGAAAGAACCTGTCTATCTTCAGCTTCTGATGATTTACGATTATAGTTTGCCACTTTTAAGTTTTTATAAAAATCTTTTTCCATAATTTATATTATATACTTTCCTGTCCTTTTTTCATTTTCAATGATTCAGAAAAGATTGATATAAAAAGAAGACCAAGTTTATTCAAATCAATTTCATTAAGCATTGTTACACTTTCAATACCAATCTCTTTTATAAGAATTTGGCGCAGCTCTTTTTTTGCTTGAATACTTAAGTCGGTCATATTGTTAGTGTCCGTAATTACTGCATTTACTATTCATTACCAGCAACTTATCAAGCCGTGCTTTTTCTTCGTTAGAAAGTTCATATACAGTTCTATCTGTTGGCCGACCCTCCAACAGCTCTAGGTTCTTTATCATAGTGCTAGAAATCATTGCTAGGTTGTATACACTTTCTTTTTCAAAGGGTTTATTCTCAAGGGCAATTAGAGCTTTATTAGAAATAGTTTGCATCTTGATAATTGTGGCTTCTAGCGCACTTTTTAATGATAGAGAATTAAACACATGATCCGGATTATTAGCTACACTAGGAGAATATCCTGCCTGTCTCAAAACATCTGCCTTACTCCCTATTTTCCCGACATTTCCCGACACCAAAGAAACCACTTTTTGTTGTTTGATTGTAAGTGGCTTAATCCCTATATTTGCTTTTTTAATGATTCTTATTCCCATAGGGTTCAGAACCTTTTGATCTATGCAAAGCAAAAAACCAACATCTTTCAATGCTGGTTTTTGAGCTGATAGTTAAGCCAAAATATCAAAAAGCCATCATCATAAAGACGAAGATTTTAATACCTCAACTTAAATATCATTACTACTATCAGGATCGTTTTACATCCCTCCGTTTCGGAAATAGTCTGCAGGGATAGCAGAGACCTTTGATAGTCATAAAAATAAGTAAATCTTTTTGAACAAAAAGTTCTGAATTTCTGTTTAGCTTTTTACGAGTTGTTTGTTCCTCTCTTCTGAAGAATCTGCCTTGGAATGGGGCAGAATAATAAGCTAAACTAGTTGGCTCTTAACCAAATTCTAGGTTTACATAGTTTTTCAAAGTTCTATTTTCTTATTATATTACAATTAACTAAAAAATTCAATGCGCATATGCACAAACAAAATTTTTCTGATATAATACCTTTATTATTTAATGATAGACCTAACCCCTAAAGATTTTCTTTAGGATATGGTCAAAATCCCGCAAAAGAATAAAAAACTCTTAGTCAGAGTTTACCTTTTGCGGGTCATAGCTGGAAACGGCTATGGGTGGCTTAAAAACCATCAATCTGGCTAGGAGCTTTTTGTATTCTAGCTAAATATTAAAGAATTAATAAATTTATGAAGAAAATACTATTTTTGATTTTAGCTTTTTGTTTTATTTCTTTTAGTAAAGTTAACGCTGAAAGTTTAATTATTCCCTCAACAGATACAATTAATCAATATTTAGAATATCGTTCTGGATGTAATTCAAATATTTTAGATTGTTACAGTGCAAATGGTCTTGAAAATAACGCATGGAGTGATGTTGCTGGTATCCTGAATCAAATTCCCAAAAATACAATCGACAAAAGAATAGCAGATATAGAAAAAGCACGTGAAAGACTCGACAAAGATAATGAGGCAAATTATAAACAACTTCAAGATCAGCTAAAAAATATAAGTTCTAGTATAAATATCAATCAATCATATCAATCAATCGAAGAATCAGCACAAGAAGAATATGAATATCAATTACAAGTTTATGAATTAAAATCAGAATTATGGTGCATGAATAAAGAAGGATATTATTCTTCATTTAATAAACAAACTAAAGCATGTGAATGTGTAGAAGGTTCAACTTTTATCAATGGACGATGTGAAAACGAATTAAGGTTACGTTTAGATAATCTTCTTATGTGTGTTAAAAGTTTTGGTCCATTATCTTATTATAATTATGAAAAAGATGGTTGTGTGTGTGAAGATGGAAGTGAATTTAATTGGAATAATAATGGCCTCTGCACTAAAAAAGAAAAAATTTCAACTGAAAACGAATATATCCCTATTACAGAGAGTCAAAATATTAAAACAGTAATTACATCATTTCCAGAGGTAAAGACCTTAAAAACGCCAAAAACAACAAAAGAAATAGCCTCTAAGAGTGAAATAATGCCGGAAACACTAGTTGTTCAATCCCAAGATAATCCAACACCAACAATTAATCAAAAAACAACCTTTTGGCAAAAATTCAAAAACAGTATCTTGAAAATTAAATTTTGGTAAAATCTCTATAAATTTTATGAAAAAAAATAATATAATTATAGCAGTTTCAATTATATTAGGCAGTGTTATTCTAGGAGTTTTTATTTTAATAAATCAAGAAATAAAACAAAAATCTATTGAAAAACAACAAAAAATAACATCAACCCAAAAGAAAGAAGAAGAATGCCAGAAATTATTAAAACAAGAGGAAGAAAAATTAATTGAAAAAGATTCTAATTTATCTTTTAATGATTTTGAATATCATTACAATGATAATACAAAAATGTGCGTTCTAGCTTACATAAAAACTGATCGCTTGTTAACTTATTATGTTGTCATTGATTTATTTACTAGAAAAAAAATATTTAACAAAACCAATTTTGGAGAAAAAGTAGATGAAACTATTTATAAAGAATGGAAGTATATTTCTACTTTATATTTTAGTCAAAAAGAACTTCGTGTAATATAAAAAATTATATGAAAAACAAAAAACAATTAAAAAACTTTTTTATTAGTATTTTTTTAACTCTTTCTCCAATTCTGATATATGTTCTATTCCCTATTTTTGAAAATAAATATTTTGATATTTTTTCTGGAAATTTTATGTATTTAAGCTCCAATTATTATTTTTCACTCTCCCCATCTTTTATTTTAGATTTACCTTATTTTTTACCTCTAACAATATGGATTTTTACAATATTGTTTTGCTTAAAAATTAGAAAAGAAATACAAAACAGAAAGTCATTTTTTAATTACTTCGATCTTGCATTAATTGTTTTGAATGTTATATTACTTTTATTTTCCTTATGGTTGGTTTTTAATACTTTTCTTAAATAGAAATCATTCCATCTGTGGACTGTTTATAGTTTTTATGGTATTTTAAGTTCATGAAATTCGAGCTGAAACAACGAGAAAGACTTTTTGTTGCAATCCTATATTTTATAGCTCTTATCGCTATTTATAAAATAATAGGAGGAGATTTTGATACATTACTAGGTAAATCTTCAAATGACAATGCAATTTGGTTTTTTTCCGGAGCTCTCATGATAGTATTAGGGAAATATGTAATTGAAACCTATTTCACTAAACCTTCAGACTCTCTTGCTAACTCAATCGCTATTTTGATTGCTTTGGTTAGTTTATCAAACAAATCAGCTCTATGGGCCTATACATCAATACTTTGTTATACACTTCTAATTTTTTTAGGAAGCGTTTTTTGTATTGCGACTAAAGATTCTCAGAGAGAAAAATTAAAGAAAGTCAGCCAAATATCATACAAATTTGTAAGTATTTTTGGTAAATCTGAAGTTCTTTTTTCAATTGTTTTTCTTTCAGCAACATATTCATATTTTGGTACTCCAGATAAATTTATTCCGTTTACGATTGCTATCACTTTTTGGATAGTTTTAGTCTTTTTCGATCTAATAGGATTGTTTATTAAAAAAATGAGAAGTCTTTTTAATTTATTTAGTCCTAAAGGAACAGAGGAACTCGGAACTGCTATTGGGTGCGAAAATCCATTTTTCTATAGAGTTGAGATAGATTTGTATAAAAATTCAAAAGCACCAAATGTAAAATATGGTGACTTGATTGCTATTGAAACAAGTCAAAATATTGGTTCTATTGGTATGATAATTGACAAAAAACATCTACTTAGTAAAAGATGGCTGAGTATCTATTTATTACGAGACGAAACAGGTCTTCCTGTTAAAATTGATCTTCGTTCAAAGAAAATTATTTCTGATCCAAAATCAGTTTTTTCTCAAAAAAATTGTGCATATTTTATTCAAATCGAGTTATTACAAGAGGAAGAAAAGAAAAAGATAAATAATAATACTTTATACAAAAACAGAAATTCATTCATTGGGTATGTAACTGCAGGTTCAAATATTAATACGATTAACTTTTCAGTTATCGGCAATATTGATAACAAGGATAAGCAGATATCAGAAGGTTTTATTTTGAAAACGGAAATTTACGGGAAAGAAACCTTGTACCAAGTTATTAATGGAAACACAAAAGAAGAACATCTTGAAAATTTTGATAACCATGGCTTTGTTGTAGGAGTAGCCAGAAAATTAGGTAATTATGATAAAGAAAAAAAAGTTCTTGATATCAGTAAATGGGTACCCTCAATCTATTCGCCTTTGTTTTTTGCATCACATTCCTCAGTAGGACCAAATCGTCTAAAGGAGATAGCAAAATCTTCTATAGGTAGATTACCAAATACTGATTTAGAAATACCAATTAATGATATTGATTCTATCGTTACTCATAATACAGCGATATTGGGGATTCTTGGTATTGGTAAGTCTTGTCTTGCGTATGAACTTATTAAAAAAGTTACAGATAAAAACATAAAAGTTATTTGTATTGATATAACAAACGAATACAAAAAAGAATTGCCTGTATATATACCTACTAATGATGCAATTTTGAGTGATAATGAAAATGCTTTCAATGAAATAAATGCAAAATTTGAATATATCTATACAGAAGGTTTAGGTACAATGACGAAAGAAATACCAGATAAAAGTGGAAATATTCAAGAATACAAAGCCGCTGTTAATAAAAGCCTTTGTAATTTTCTCTTTGGAACAGACGTTGTTCCCACATTAACTGATTTTGAAGACACAAAAAAAGTACGTATTTATAATGTAGATTATCATAAAGTATCAAAAGGTGAAAAAATTGGTTTTAAGGTTATTACAAGTGAGTTAACTCAAGCAGAAAAAACAAGAGTCATAGCAGAAGAACTTTTTAAGATTTTAATGAAAATACCTTTAGCTGATGAGAAGAAAGCGAAAGTATTTTTGGTCTTTGAAGAAGCCCACTCTTTAATACCAGAGTGGAATTCAGTTGCAAGTGAAGGAGATAAAACTGCTGTTAATGGAACTGCTAAAATAATTCTCCAAGGGAGAAAGTACGGACTAGGTAGTTTAGTTATAACTCAAAGGACAGCCAATGTAAGTAAAAGTATTCTTAATCAATGCAATACAATATTTGCTCTTAGAGTTTTCGATGATACTGGTAAAGACTTCCTAGCTAATTATATTGGTAGAGAATATTCAGATACTCTTGCAACCCTTGAGGAGAGGCACACAATTGCGATAGGAAAAGGACTAAAGTTAAAACAACCGGTAATTCTGCAACTTAATCAAAAAGAAGACCTTTTGTCATAATTATTTAATTGTATGACTCAAGAAGAAACACTTGATATTCTAAAGATGGGGCAAAATGTTTTTCTTACTGGACCGGCTGACGATCTTGATTTTTAATTAATAAGAGATTTTATGATTAAGCTAGTTGTTTTTTATTTGCTGGAATAAATAGATTAATTGCTAACACCATAAAAATAATACTAGGGATTACTAATATAGCAGGAAATGCAGTACCAAAAATATAAAGATAAAAATATGATATATACATAGTGTTTTGCATTGCTGCAAATATAAAAAGAACCACAGCAAAGGAACTTAAATTTGCAAATAAAGAAATATTAATTAATTTGAAAATTCTTTCGGAACTCCATCTTTTAGTACATTCCAGTAAAATATAACTAACAATGAGTATAGCCACCTCCAACCCCCAATATAACATTATTTTATTTATACCTGATTCCAAACTGCCACCCTGTTTGAGCAATGGTTCTAATAAAATTGGAAAAAATAATGCTATGGTAACAAGAAATTGGAAACGAGGTTTTAATTTTTCGGTATCAATCATAAACTAACAAGTGGTTTCATCTTTAATTTCCATTTTATCCATTTCAGATACAATTCTTCGTTTATCCCTTTTTTCTACATTTAAAAAATTCTTGTTTACAATAAACAAGATAATGGTTATCAATACTGAGCTAATACCAGCAACTAAAAAAAGGCTTTTAAGCTGATTAATTTTTTCAAATGAAAAATATGCAATAAAAATAGAAATAGTAGTGGCTAAAAAAAACCAAGCAGCATTCTCCCAGATTGAAGGCCTTAATGAAACATCTTCCACTAAACTTTTTATCCTCACCCAATCTTTTCTCTCAACACCAAAGATGGTGCTTCTATTAGGAATTTTTATTGTGCTTTCATCTGTGACTTTTATGTCTGCCATATATTATAATTATTTTCCTTCCTTGTTTATTACACCCAAAAGAATTGCATTAAAAAAGTGTGTATGTCCACATTTTTTACATGTAAGTAGCACCGCTGGGAATATGCTACTTTGACCGCCAACGAATAAACTTCCACCAGAAAATTCGCGCATTTCAAAGATAGTTTCATTTAGTTGGTACTCCATTCCCTTACAAACTGGGCAAATATGGGGAGAATACTTATTAAATTCAGTAATTATTTTTTGTGTTTGGTCCGATGTTAATTTCATACTTATCATTCTATCACTTTATTTGTTTTAGTAAATATCGCCATTTTTAATTTCTGGCTAAAATTGCAGTTCGAACATCATCCCAAGTTCGGAGCATTTTATAGATTACGAATTATCGTGATATAATATAGCTATGCAAAAAATAGCTACACGTGTTTTTATTTATTCATCAATCGCTTTTGGAATTGTTGGAATTTTACTAATCTTAGTCGGAGGACCAGATGGGAATAACGCTACATTATTAAACCAAAGATTACATCAACTTCTATTAATAACTGTTTGTTTCATATTACCTTCATTTGCACTAAGTGTTGCTGGTAAGTATTTAAACAATAAATCTTAATTATCTATAATAGATATAAAAATAAAAAAAATCCTCACGGATGAGGATTTTTACATATATTTCTAAAAACATTAGAAACTAAGTGTATCTTTTACTGTTATTTCAAAAGCCACCCAATGAATAAAATAATCTTTATACATTGGATCTTTAATAATTTCTTTAAGATCTTTAATAAAATCTTCTATTCTTTCATGTCCTGAAATTATATTTTCCCAAAAAAAGTTTATTTTTTCAGTTATAACTATTTTTTTGATAATTGGATCTGAACAAAGATTAATAATAAAATCTGTCTCACTTTTCTCTATTTTTCTATTTAATCTTTCCCATACAATATTAGTTATATTTACAACTTCTTTTGCAAATTTCCAGATTTCAGGAAATTTTTTAGAAAATTCAAAAGCTTCCTCGTATTCTTTTGACCCCATAAGATAACTCACATAAGGATAATCTATCATTTCGATTAAAATCTTTTTTTCTTCTTCGGAAAATATTTTTTCAGGAAAAAGTCTTTTTAATAAAAGAAGATTTTTTTCATCAGGGCTATAAGATATTTGATTTTGCCAAAATTCATACCCTGCATTTTCAAGGTCATAAGTTGCCTTAGAAATCATTTCTGAAGTTATTCCAAACTCCAATAATAATTCTTTAATAGTTGTTTTGTTTGTCATATCGCTAGTTTTTAAGGTTCAAAAATAAGAAATTTCTATCTTTAGAATACCATAAACAAGCTTATAAGTCAAACGAGTTAATTGAACATATTTTTTCGGCTTTTTTGGCGATAATACGAAATAGCAAAACGATGAGCCTCAGAATTTGCAAGTAATATTAATTTTTTATATTTCTTTATTAAAGACTCATTATCACCTAAAATTTTCTTAGCTTTATGTTTTTCATCCTTTACAACACTTGTGATAGCAATTTTAAATTGATACTTATTCAATACCCTTTTTGCAACATTAATTTGAGCAATTCCCCCATCCATCACAATAAGATCAGGCATTCCCCATTCTGCATGTCTAAATCTACGCAAAAGAATTTCTTCTAAAGCACCGATATCATTTGCTCCACTTTGAGTTTTAACAATAAACTTTTTATACTCTTGATTTGCAATTTTACCATTTTCTAAAACAGTCATAACTCCTACCATATTTTTTCCAGACATATGAGCTATATCATAAGCCTCGATTCTAAAAGATTCACAGGAAAAAGTATTTTCCTGTGAAATATCTTCCTTAATTAAGGCAACATCATTTATATGCTTTAAAGCAAAAATCTGTCTTTTTATTTCCCCTGCTCTTTCAAATTTTTGACTCTTCGCTAGAAGTTTCATTTCTTTTTCTAAGTCTTTCAATATTTTTCCTTTCTTCCCTTCAAAAAATAACTTAATATTTTTAATATTTCGTATATAAGCAATTCTATCTTCTTTATCAGGAACTAAACTTATCTGCTTATAAAATTCATATCTCCCACGCGTATCAGACTTATCGTCAAGATATGGAAAAATTTTACGTATTATTTTAAGTCCTTCTCTAAGCTGAATTCCATTTGGGAAAGGGCCAAATTTATTTGCAAAAGAAACAGGAAAATTTTTTGTCGTGTGGGTCCCGCCCAGTACTCTGGGAAGGGTTAAGCGCGAAAAATTTTCCTGTTTCTTGAGTAAATCTTTACCACGCACTACTAAAACCTTTGGTAAAGTCTCTCGTGTAATACAAACATAATTAAAACTCTTATCATCCTTCTCTTTTGTATTATAGTAAGGTTGATATTTTTTTATTAAATTTGCTTCTAATATGAGAGATTCTAAAACACTATCTGTTTCTTGCCATTTTATTTTATCTGCCTTAAAAACCATATCCAATATCATAGGTCCGCGAGTATTTATTAGATCTTTTCCAAAATAACTCCTCGTTCTGTCACGAAGAGAAGTTGCCTTACCAATATACAAAATATTCTTCCCTTTCAAGAAAAAATAAACCCCTGGTTTGTCGGGAATTCTTGCCCGTCCTTTGGAGTGGTTATATTTTTTTAAATCTTTCATATCCATAATTTATTTTTTTAAAACTTTTTTAAGATATTTACCAGTATAAGATTTTGGGTTATTAGCTATTTCTTCAGGAGTACCTTTTGCTACTAACTTTCCTCCTCCCGTTCCCCCTTCTGGACCTACATCAATTATATAGTCAGACGACTTTATAATATCCATATTATGTTCAATAAGCACAACAGTATTACCTTTATCAACTAATTTATTCAATACTTCTAAAAGCTTAGACACATCATCATAATGAAGTCCCACAGTAGGCTCATCAAGAAGATAAATAGTTTTTTCTAAGTGAGGACGATAAAGTTCTGAAGAAATTTTAACACGCTGAGCTTCCCCACCTGATAAAGTTGTTGCAGACTGACCAAGTAAAACATACCCGAGCCCCACATCATTAAGTGTTTTTAACCTATCATAAACTGGAGGAATATCTTCAAAAAATTTTAAAGCTTCTTCCACTGTCATTTGCAAAACTTCATAAATGTTTTTCTTTTTATATTTTATTGTAAGAGTTTCTTTATCAAATCTTTTACCACCACACACATCGCATGTCACATAAACTGTCGGCAAAAAATGCATTTCAACAGCAATCTCTCCGTTTCCTTCACAAGCTTCACATCTGCCACCTTTTACATTAAAAGAAAAACGATTTGCTTTCCATCCACGCAAACGAGCTTCATCGCTCAAAGCAAATAATTCACGAATAAAAGTAAATGATCCTGTATATGTAGCAATGTTTGAGCGCGGAGTACGACCGATCGGAGATTGGTCAATTAAAATTGCTCGTGATAAATATTCTGTACCAGTAAAAGACGCACAATTATATGTTTTTGCTGTACGATATTTTCTTTCATAACGTGCCTGCAAATTCTTATACAAAATTTCATACATCAAAGAACTTTTTCCTGATCCAGAAACTCCTGTGATAGAAACCATCTTACCTAGAGGAATTTCCACATTCATATTATTAATATTAAAAATTTTTCCCCCAACTATTTTTAGTATTCCTTTATTTTTATCTCTACGATTTTCTGGAATTTCTATTTTTGCTTCTCCGCGCAAATATGCCAAAGTACGAGATTTTGAAGGATTTGTTTTAGCTCCTATTAAGTCATCTAAATATCCCGATACAACAACTTGCCCCCCGTGCACTCCTGCTTTTGGACCAATATCCACAATATAATCTGAAGCATAAATAGTATCTTCGTCGTGTTCAACAACGACTATAGTATTACCTAAATCACAAAGATCCCGTAATGTCCTTATTAAACGGTCATTGTCTCGCTGATGTAGCCCAATAGTCGGCTCATCAAGCACATAAAGCGCTCCTACAAGCCTAGAACCAAGCTGGCTTGCAAGACGAATACGCTGAGCTTCCCCCCCTGAAAGAGTATTAGCCTTACGATCAAGCGATAAATAATCAAGACCAACATTAAGTAAAAATTGGATACGCGCTTCTATTTCTTTTATGATTACTTTTGAAATTTCTTTTTCTTGATCGGTTAATTTTAACTCAATAAAAAAATCGGCAACCTTGTCTATAGAAAAACTTGTTAAGTTTACAATATTTGTTTTTCCACTTAAAAAAACATTTAACGCTTCAATGCGAAGACGTGCTCCATTACAAACTTCACAAACTTCTGCTCCGCCAAAATATTTTGTTCCTAAACCATTACAAGCAGAACAAGCTCCATACGGAGAATTAAATGAAAACAATCTTGGTTCAATTTCTGGGAATGAAAAACCATCACGCGGACAAGCGAATTTTGTAGACATAATAAATTCTTCTTTTTCATCTTTCCCAAATGAAATAGTCACGAGTCCGTCAGATTCTATGAGTGCCAATTCCACAGCTTCGGAAAGCCTCATGCGAGTATCATCCAAACTGTCTTTAAATTCATGAACTTGAAAAATATCAACTAAAACATCTATGTTATGTTTTTTATTTTTTGAAAGTTCCACACGATCACGCAAATTTTTAATCTGTCCGTCTAGCCGAATTTTTTGAAAACCTTTATTAAGCAAATCATACAGCATTTGATAATATTCTCCTTTTCTTCCACGAACAACTGGGGAATAAATAGTTATTGGAGTTTCATCATATTCAACTCCCATAACTTTTTTCTTTTTATTATTTTTTTCAAAGATTTTAATCTTATTAAAAATAAAACCCAAAATTTCTTCGTTTGAAAGCTTTTTTATTTCATCACCACAGACAGGACAATGAGGGCGTCCAATGCGCGCATAAAGCACACGCAAATAATCATAAATTTCTGTAATAGTTGCGACAGTTGAACGTGGATTATTTGATCGTGATTTTTGATCTATAGAAATTGCAGGAGAAAGTCCTGTTATTTCATCCACGTCTGGTTTAGGCATTTGGTTTAAAAACTGACGAGCATAAGCAGATAAACTTTCAACATACCTACGCTGACCTTCAGCAAAGATCGTATCAAAAGCAAGGGAACTTTTACCTGATCCAGAAACACCAGTAATAACCACCATCTTATTTCGTGGCATCTCAACGCTTATATCCTTTAAATTGTGCGTCCTAGCACCTTTTACTATTAATTTATCTATATTTTTATTTGTTTTATTCATATACAACAGAATCACACCTCCGATTATTCACAGGGGGTGTATATCAATATTAAACTGTCTCTATTATAACATAGATGTCAATATTTATCAAAATTACTCCTCATCTATTTTCTTTTCCTTTAGCACAAAAATTTCATCTCTCAAAATAGCAGCGGTTTCAAAATCAAGTTCTTTCACGGCTTTATTCATTTCTTTTTCTTTCATTTTTATTATTTTTTCATAAATTAAATTATCCCATTCAGCGTCAGAAAGCTTACTTTTTATTTTGCCATATTTTTTCTCTCTACTCATTGTCTTTCGGAAAAGTTCCACATCAAGCCCAAGCTCTGCATTTACTGCTTTTTCATGTTTATTTTCAAGTTCTTCCGTAATGTCTTTTATTTTTTTAATAATTGTTTTTGGAGTAATCCTATGTTTTTTATTGTAAGCAATTTGAATATCACGACGACGACTTGTTTCATTTATGGCATAAGTAAGAGACTTCGTCATAATATCAGCATACAAAACAACTTTTCCTTCAACATTTCTAGCAGCACGACCAATCGTTTGTATCAGAGATGTTTCACTTCGCAAAAAACCTTCTTTGTCTGCATCTAAAATTCCAATAAGCGCAACTTCTGGCAAATCAAGTCCTTCTCGAAGCAAGTTTACTCCAACTAAAATATCTATTTCCCCTTTTCTAAAACGAGTAAGAATCTGTATACGTTCAATCGTTTTAATTTCACTATGTAAATATTCAGATTTGATTCCTTTATCTTTTAAATAAGAAGATAAATCTTCTGCCATTTTTTTTGTAAGAGTTGTCGCAAGCACACGAAATCCTTTTTTTATTGTTTTTTCTGCTTCAGAAATAAAATCCTGTACTTGACCCTGATAAGACAAAGAAGAATCTGCTGAAACTGGTCGCACTATTATTTCAGGATCAATTAACCCCGTTGGACGAATTATTTGTTCAACAATTTGATTACTTTCTTTACGCTCTTCATCAGACGGAGTTGCAGAAGTATAAATCACTTGTCCTATACGTTCCCCAAATTCGTTGTATTTTAAGGGTCTATTGTCTTTTGCACTGGGTAATCTAAAACCGAATTCAACCAAAGTATTTTTTCTGGAAGCATCACCTGCATACATTCCTCTTAGTTGAGGTAAGGTTACATGAGATTCATCAATGATTGTTAAAAAATCTTTTTTAAAATAAGACAATAATGTTTCTGGTGGCTCCCCCACTTTTTTACCAGAAAAATGACGAGAATAATTCTCAATACCATTACAATATCCTATTTCACGAATCATTGCTAAATCATAAGTAGTTCTGCGTTTGATACGTTCTGCCTCTAATAATTTTCCTTCTTTTTCAAATTTTTTAATTTGTATAGTAAGTTCTTTTTTAATATCTTTAGCCGCACGAATTTGTTCAGTTTTATCTGTAATAAAATGTTTTGCTGGAAAAAGAAAAATACCTGCCCGTCCTTTGGCGGGTTTTTTTATTTCCTCTATTATATGCGATGAAACTGGATCAACTTTAGCAATACGAGAAATTTTACCGCCAATAAATTCAATTTGATACACAAAAGTTTCAGAAATTGGCATAACTTCAACTTTTGAACCAATTGAACGGAATTGCCCAGGATTAATATCAGCATTCGTACGTTCAAAATGAATTTGAATTAATTTTTTCATCAAATCAGTGCGCTCTATTTTATCCCCGACCTCAAATTTTAAATTTACTTTTTCATACTCTTGAGGACTTCCTAAGCCATAAATACAAGAAACAGAAGCAACGATTATCACATCTTTGCGAGTAAGCAATGCTTGTGTCGTTGCATGACGCAAACGATCAATTTCTTTATTTATTTGTGCATCTTTTTCAATATATGTATCAGTAACAGGCATATATGCCTCTGGTTGGTAGTAATCATAATATGAAACAAAATAATGAACAGCGGCATCTGGAAAAAATTCACGAAATTCTTGAGCAAGTTGTGCGGCTAAAGTCTTGTTGTGTGCTATTACAAGCGTCGGTTTATTCCACTGTGCTATAACATTTGCCATAGTAAAAGTCTTACCTGTACCAGTGGCACCAAGCAAAGTCTGTTTTTTCATCCCTTTTTCAAGACCTTTTAACAACTCCGAAATTGCTTTTGGCTGATCTCCTTCTGGATTATATTCACTTTTAAGTTTAAAAACCTTATTTATCATACATTTAGACTATAGCACAATAAAAGAGCTTGACAAAAAATTTAAATAAACTATACTGGGTCCTTGTGTGCAAACTCGCACAAATTTGTTCTTCAAAAATTAATATTGTTAAACCCCTTAAAAAATTGACTATGGTACAACTAATCAAAAATTTTTTATCAGAAAAAAGAAAAAAGAGATTAATCGTGACACAAATTAGTGATAAATTTGAAAGCGAAGAAATTTTTAACTTATTTCTAAAAATGAAAACTAATAATACAGAAAAAAATACAGATAAACCTGTATTAAAAGTTTTCGAAATTAAAAAGGAAATTATTTTTCCAAAAATTAACGAAATTAGAAATAAAAATATTTCTAATAAGAAATTAGCTATACAAAAAACTTTTGAACTTCTTGAAGAAGAGTTTAAATGTTTTAAAGAAGCATATAAAGAATTTAGTGCTTCTAAGCCACATTATTTTTCATTGCATGGAGAAAACAAAACTGTGTACTTTCTTATTTCAGAAAAAGATAATGATCTTTTAAAGAGTTTTGCTTTTACTTCTTTTTGTGTTGATTTTTTTGTTCATGCTAAAAGAGAGCATAGACAGAAAGTTTCAGATTGCACAATATCAGCAAAAGATAAAAAATTGCTGAAAAATTTAGGATTATTAGCAAAATTAGATCACCAGTGGGAATTTGAAGATAATCAAATAAAAAGTACACCATTCAAAATTACAAACATCACATGGGAAAAAATAAAAGAAATATTTCTTTTACCTGTGGCTGTTTAAAGTTTAACAAAAAAAGAATTTATAGCTTCACCTCGTGTGAAGCTATTTTTTTATATAAATTTGGAGAAAAACAAAAAACGCCTTTCGGCGTTTTTTGCGGCACTTATGTTGTTACGATTGATGTGAGTATCACCTCACGCTCACAAATACAGTCTAGCATACTTCAAATAAAAAAGCAAGTCTTTTTAAAATAGAAAAATCCCTTCTTGCGAAGGGATTTTCCATGCTTCTGTCTTGTGTTTATAAGCCGAATTTTGTGTCTCACAAAGTGAGTAATAGTTATTTGTCTAGGCCCTTAATTACTCAAAGGCTCAAGCGATTCTTCTGCCTCGTCGGCAGACACGATCTTGCACAGAGGTAAGGATTTAGCCGTTTCACCCTGATGTTTCCATCAGATTATCCCTTGCGGGACCCTAGCCTTTCGGCATTGGCGTCTCTGCTCGCACCTATATATTGCTATATGTGGGTGTTACCCACTAC
>JBAQNK010000007.1:0-1696 GCA_049303695.1 Minisyncoccia bacterium
GGGATCACCATCTTGTCTAATTTTTTATCAAAACCTCTTTCATCTTTACGAACAAATAAAATTGCTTGCCTTGGTCCACGAAGAGATTTGTGTGTAGTTGTCATTACTGTATCTGCATACTGAAATGGTGAAGGATAAGCTCCCCCTGCAATAAGTCCTGCAAAATGCGACATATCTACATGCAATATTGCTCCCTTCCTGCCGTCAGGATAAACCACAGCATCTGCAATTTCACGAAATTTTTTAAAATCTACAAATCTTGGATATGCAGTAAAACCACAAACAATAATCTCTGGTTTTTCTGTGATAGCTATTTGTTTTAAATTTTCATAATCAATAACTTCTGTATTTGAATCAAGTTCAAATTGAATTGGTTTCCAAAGTTTGCCTGTCATAGAAAGCGGATGCCCGTGCGTTAAGTGCCCACCAGAAGTTAATTTCATTCCCATGATTTTCCCACCTATTGGAACTAAAGCAGAATATAAAGCAAAATTTGCAGGGCTTCCAGAGAGAAGTTGAACATTTACATGCCACTCTGTATTTTTTAATTTAAAAAGTTTTAAAGCACGCTCAATGCAAAGATTTTCTACTTTATCAATAATAGTATTACCTCCATAATATCTTTTCCCAGGATATCCTTCGGCATATTTATTTGTAAGAATAGAACCTAAAGCTTGCAATACATCTTTGGAAACATAGTTTTCCGAAGCGATCAAATTAATAACGCTTTTCTGTCTTTTGTCTTCTAATTTAATAAGTTTTTCTATTTGTTTATCTTTCATCCTATCATTCTATCACAAGAGAAATCAGAAATCATAAAATATGATAACTTAATCATAGACATATAAAAAGCCTTACAGAAAATGAATCCTGTAAGGCTTTTTTAAGATAAAGGCTTTTATTTTATTTCTTTCAAAAATGAATCTGTTTGTGATACATCATCATTATTTTTCTTTCCTATTTCTATCGCCTTTTCTAACATTTTTATAGCCTCTGCCTTTTTCCCTCTTTTAAAAAGAAGTCGGCCGTATGTGTCTGTGTTGAAATAATCTTGGTGAATTCGTGTAGCCGTTTTAAGCCACAAAATGGCAGTATCTAAATAATCCTTATCATTAACTTTTTCATAGAAAATCCAACCAAAGTTATTAAGCGCAAAATATTCTGTTCCATCTTTTACGAGATAATGGTTAACATAATCTGTAACTGATTTTGCGTATTTTTCCCAATTTTCTGTTTTTTCATACAATGAAATTTCTGTTTCACAAACAAATTTTCCAGACGAAGGAAGATTAAGACTTAAAAATTCGGTTTTGAGTTTTTTAAATCTTAAGGTGTCTGGGGCTGCGCTAGAAAAACATTTTTGAATTTCTCTAATGAAACAGTCCTTAATGGTCTTATTAACAGAATCTTCATTGTAAAGCAAATAGAAAACCTTGCGATTTTTTAAAATAAATTTAAATATCTGAGAATTAGTATTTGCCCCAAGATTTTTTACAAGATTCCAGTTAACAGGTTTTGTGTAGTCTCTTTCAGGAAGCGATTGAAAATATTTTTCAATTTCTTCTTCAAAAGAAAGACAAGAAGAATGGCGCATTTTAATGTAGGAAACAATTTTTTCTTCGTCTAAATTTCCATTAGCATATTTTGCTTCTAAAGCATAAAAGCTTTTTTCTGGAAAAATAATTGTTTCTTTGGC
>JBAQNK010000008.1:0-20408 GCA_049303695.1 Minisyncoccia bacterium
GTACCATCGGTGGGGGCCAAGCTCTCACTCCCCCTAAACGTCATAGCCTTGGTGAGCCATTACCTCACCAACTAGCTGATATTGCACAGGCCTTTCCCAAAGCGATAAATCTTTACTCTTGCGAGACCATCGTGTATTAGTCTGGATTTCTCCAGATTATTCACGACTTTGGGGGAAGTTCCTGCGTATTACTACCTCGTTCGCCACTAACTTTCAACGACCTTTGACTTGATATAATCTCATCTTAGGAAAAAGAAAGTCCGTTCGACTTGCATGCCTTATCCACGCCGCCAGCGTTCATCCTGAGCTAGGATCAAACTCTAACTAAAAGTTAGAACGAAACAAAACAAAAAACAGCAATGATTTTTGTAGTTAAAATTCTCTTATTGAAGAATCTCTTTTGTTCCTAGCTCGTAAATTATTTTTTAAATACAACTTCAAATAAACATATTGAGACTTGCTCCCAGCTCCTAAGCTGGGGTTCTCAAGTTATTAAATTATCAAAGATTCTGGAAACAAAAACGTCCTATCCAAATGGAATAGACGCCTAGGAGAAAGTATATATTAAAGCAAAACTGAAGTCAAGTTTAAAATAAAACTAAAATACCCTTAAAGATAAAGGGTATTTTAGTTTTGAAAATATAATTAAATTATTGTTAATTAGAAGCTGAAATAGGCGTCTTTTTCTTAACAGTAAGCATTGGAACTAAAACAATTAACGCATAACTTACCCAATAAGATATTGAGTTAAATATGTCTGGAGCAAATTTTTTAGAGATTAAAAAATCTAGAATAATACCTACAATTGCGAATACTAACCCGTATTTTATTGCTTCCATATAACTTTTGGGAGCAATATTTTTTGCAGCAAAATAAACTACAATCAAACTAACAAGAGTTACAATTATAGTAAAAGCCATATTCTCTGGCATTTTATATGCTAATAAAATACACACAACTATAAACATAACTGCCCAAACCAAAACTCCAAACCCTAACGCTTTTTTACAATTCATAATTTTTTTCTTAACTATTAACTTATAATAATCTTTTTAAAAACTATTTTTGTTCAATATTATATCTATCTAATATTGCTTCAAACATAAGAGGTGCGACGATAGTAGCATCTGACTCAATCACAAACATTGGAGTTTCTTTTGTTAATTTATCCCAAGTGATTTTCTCGTTTGGGGTAGCGCCTGAATATGAACCATAAGAAGTTGTCGAATCTGAAATCTGACAGAAATATCCCCAAGGACGAACTGCTTTTTTCAAATCATATTTAATAGAAGGCACTACGCAAATTGGAAAATCCCCTGAGATTCCTCCACCAATTTGGAAAAATCCTAATCCTGGTCCGTCTTTTGCAAGTTCAGTATATCTATCATATAGATACATCATATATTCAACTCCAGTTTTCATGACTGTTGGACTCACTTCCCCAGCCTTACAATATCCAGCAAAAATATTTCCCAAAGTTGAATCTTCCCAACCTGGCACAACTATTGGTAAATTCTTCTTCGCAGCTTCAAGAAGCCAACAAGCTTCTGGATCCCCTTCATATTTATCTTTCAATTCATCAGACAATAAAATCTGATAAAAATATTCATGTGGAAAATATCTCTCTCCTTTTGCTTGTGCTTCTTTCCATCTCTTTAATATGATAGGTTCAACTACACGAAAAGCTTCTTCTTCTGGAATTGAAGTATCTGTTACTCTGCGTTCTCCTCTATTTAAAATTTTCTCATCATCTTCTTTTGTGAAATATCTGTAATCAGGATAATCTTTATAACTATTGTGAGCAACAAGTCTAAATACTGATTCTTCTAAGTTTGCACCAGTACAAGAGATAGCATGAATCTTTTCGTTTTTAATCATAGGCGCTAAAGTCACACCCATTTGAGCTGAAGACATAGCTCCACCCATAGCTAAAAACATCTTACCTTTATCATCAAGATGTTTTTTAAACGCCAAAGTTGCATCCTTCATCTGACGAGCATTGAAGTTAAAGAATAATTTTTGAAACAAACCTAAAATACTATTTTCATTTTTCATACTCCTATTATAGGACTACCAATAAAAAATACAACTATTTTGAGTTATTGCAATTTAGTCTAGATTATGCAATAATAGCCAAATGCAATTAGTCGCAAAAATACTGCCTTATGTGCAGATAATCCTTTCAATAGTGTTAGTACTGGCTATTTTACTTCAGCAATCAAGCGCAGGAGTAGGAGGTGCCTTAGGTGGAAGCGATGGTGGATCTTTTCATCATACGCGTCGAGGATTTGAAAAGTTTCTTTTTTATTTGTCTATAGTTTGTGGAATTCTTTTTGCTTTATCAGCTTTTTTGGCTGTAATAATAAAAGCAAAGATATAGAAACTCTACATACTTAGCGTTATTTTCTCATATGGAAAATTTCTACAACCGTATACGCAATTTAAAATTGCCGACAAAAAATGAGTTGAAATCAGCTATTTTTTCTTTCACAAAAAAGGAACTGCTGTTCTTTTTTTGTTTCGCATTTGTGCTTTTCGTAAGCACAATAATAATTCTTCAAAATATTAATAAATCTTTTATGACAGGCGTGCCTATGCAAGGTGGTTCTCTTTCAGAAGGAATCATCGGGACTCCACGCTTTGTTAATCCAGTACTTGCTCTCTCAGATGCAGAACGAGATTTAGTTTCACTTGTCTATTCAGGACTTATGAGAAAAAGCCCAGACGGGACACTGATCCCTGATTTAGCTGAAAAATACGAAGTGTCTAAAGACGGCTTAACTTATACATTTACATTAAAAGATAAAATATATTTTCATGATGGAAAACCAGTCACAGCAGACGATATTATTTTTACAATAAATGAAGTAAAAGACCCAATCATTAAAAGTCCACACAAAGGAAATTGGGAAGGTGTAAATGTTGAAAAAATAGATGAAAAAACTATTGCATTTAATTTAAAACAACCATTTGCATCATTTTTAGAAAACGCAACAATCGGCATAATGCCAGCTCATTTATGGGAAGGTTCGCCAATTGAACTTAACGAAGCAAACATTAACCCAATTGGATCAGGTCCTTTCCTAGTTTCAAACGTAAACAAACAATCTGGCGGAATAATAAATTATTATACCCTTACCTCATTTAAAAAATTCATCTTGGGAAAACCTTATATTAAAAACATAACATTACATTTTTATCCTAGTGAAAATGAATTAATTTCTGCCCTCCAAAGTGGAGAAGTTGGCCAAATAAGCTCCATTACTCCATCAAATGCGGAAACTTTAAAAAATAAAAATTATCGCGTAGAATATTCTGTTCTTCCAAGAGTTTTTGGGCTTTTCTTTAATCAAAATAAAGCTCAGATATTTACAGATAAACATATTATAGAAGCGATAAATCAAGCAATAGACAAAGACAGAATAGTCAATGAAGTATTGGCAGGATATGGAGTTGTAATAAATGAACCAATTCCACCAAACATGATTGCATATCAAAGATTAAGCACAGAAGATAATTCTTCTCAAGAAGAAAGACTAAAAAAAGCACAAGACATTTTAAGTAAAGACGGATGGAAAAAAGGAACTGATGGATTCTTAGAAAAAACACTCACAGACAAAAAGAAAAAAACAAAATCAACTTCAAAATTAGAATTTTCTATTTCAACAGGAAATGCTCCAGAGTTAGCTAAGTCCGCAGAATTAATAAAATTAGATCTAGAATCTATTGGCATAAAAGTTGATGTAAAAACTTTTGAAATTGGAAACTTAAACCAAACCGTAATACGTCCACGCGATTATGATGCTCTTTTATTTGGACAGATCATAAATCATGAATCTGATCTTTTTGCATTCTGGCACTCAACACAAAGAAAAGATCCGGGATTAAACGTAGCAATGTATACAAATGCAAAAGTAGATAAAATATTAGAAGATGCATCTATCACAATTAATGAAAAATCAAGAATCAAAAAATATGCTCAATTTGAAGATGAAATAAAAAAAGATATGCCAGCAGTTTTCTTATATAGTCCTAATTTCATTTATGTAGTTTCAAAAAATTTACAAGGATTGGATATAAATCATATCATCTCCCCTTCTGATAGATTTTTAAATTCATATTTATGGTATGCTGAAACCGACAATGTTTGGAAAATATTTTCTAAATAATCTATTCTATTAAAATTAATAATTTAACTAAAAAAATAAAAAGTGATGAGAAAAAAAACTAGACTTTCATTCAGTTCAGTAAGTATTGAAAACAAGAATGAACAAAAAACTCCTGCTCGTAATCCTGTAAATGGAAATATGAACGGGGAAAATAAAAATTTGGAAAAAAGGAAATCAACTAAAAGTTCCACTTATCAATATTCTAAATTTGGAAAAGGACAAAATCGAAAAGGAAATCGCCCTTTCAATTCAAAAAACCAATTTGATAACCATCACGAAAATAAAATCCCAAAATTAGAAGAAGGAAAAATACGTATTATTCCACTTGGTGGAGTAGAAGAAGTTGGAAAAAATATGACAGCAATAGAAATTGGTGATGATATTATCATCATAGACGCAGGTATGCATTTTTCTAATGAAGAAACACCAGGAGTTGATTATGTTATTCCAAACACTACTTATCTTGAGGAAAATAAAAGTAAAATAAGAGCTTTATTTATAACACATGGACACTTAGACCACATAGGGGGCGTTCCTGTAGTTCTTTCTCGTATTGGTAATCCTCCAGTATATTCACGCAGAATTTCTGTGCTTTTAATGAAAAAACGCCAAGCTGAATTTCCACATCTTCCACCACTAAAAGCAGAGATTGTAGAAAAAGATGAAACAGTAATGTGCGGAAAAGTTAAAGTTAGATTTTTTGGTGTTACTCACACAATACCAGACTCAATGGGTATAATTATCGAAACAAATAACGGATGGATTGTAACTCCGGGAGATTATAAATTAGATCAAATAGATGGAATCGTTTCAAAAGAAGAAGAAAAGGAATATTCAATTTTTGATAAAGCAAAAGTTCTCCTTCTGATGACAGATTCCACAAACGTTGAAAACGAAGGGTATTCGTTGCCTGAAATAAAAGTACACCAAGGACTTGAGAATTTAATAAAAAAAGTTAACGGCAGAATTATTATCGCAGCATTTTCTTCGTCCATCACTCGCTTAACTCATATAATAAAAGTTGCTGAATCTTTGGGTAAAAAAATAGCCATAGATGGACGTTCAATGAAAACAAATATAGATGTTGCAATTGAGGCTGATTATTTTAAACCAAAAAAAGACACGATAATCCCAATTGAAGAAGCAAATAATTATCCCCCAAATAAAATGGTAGTTTTGATGACTGGGGCTCAAGGTGAAGAATTTGCAGCTCTTTCTCGTGCGGCAAATAAATCTCATAAAAAATTCACAATTAAAAAAGGGGATACAATAATTCTCTCTGCTTCTATTGTTCCTGGAAACGAGCGAGCTGTCCAAAAAATAAAAGATAACTTATCAAGACAAGGCGTTAAAATTATCAGTTTCCGTACTCCTGGAGAAGATTTCGTCCACGCAACAGGACATGGAAATAAAGAAGACATAAAATGGTTACATAGAAAAACTCATCCAAAATTCTTTATTCCAATACACGGAAATCATTTCATGCTAGAACTTCACAAAGAACTTGCAATGGATCTCGGTATGCCTGAAGAAAATATAGTTGTTCCTGACAATGGATCAATAATTGAAATATCACAAGATGGACAAAAAATAGTAATGAGAAAAGAAAAAGCACCTTCAGCTCCAATGATGGTAGATGGACTTGCCGTAAGTGATATACAAGACGTTGTCATAAGAGACAGACAAATGCTCGCACAAGATGGAATGTTTGTCGTCATTGCACTTGTAGACCAAAATACTGGAAAACTAAAGAAGTCCCCTGATTTGATTTCTCGAGGATTCGTATATCTTAAAGAAAACCAAGAACTTTTACGCCAAGTTAGAATTATTATCAAAAAATCAGTTGAAGACGCTGCATTAAAAATGAACCCTGTTGATTTTGACTATATAAAAAATAATTTAGGCGAAACAATTTCAAAATTCTTATATCAAAAGACAGCCAAAAGACCATTAGTTATCCCTGTAGTGTTGAGTGTATAATAATATATACAATGAACAATAGAAGAAAAATAATATATTTTGCAGGTTTTTTATTTTCAATTACACTTGCTCTTACTTCTTATATAAATTCTAGTTTTTTAGAAACTTACATTAATGAATATTATGTAAGCGCTATTTACATAATTTCTTCAATTATAACAATCTGGGGATTCTTTAAAATGCCTAAAATCCTTACGCATTTAGGTAATCGCTTTACTACTTTTATACTAGGGATATGTATATTTTTATCTTTAATATTACTTGCAACTGGTAATAAAATATTAATTATAATTCCTGCTTTTATTCTATATTTTATATCAACAAATCTTATCATCGCGTCACTTGATATTTTTATTGAAGACTTTTCAAAGAGTTCTTCTATTGGAAAAATAAGAGGAATTTATTTAATGATAATAAATTCAGCTTGGGTTGTTGCTCAAATTATCTCTGGGTCAATAATTACAAAAACTTCTTTCCGTGGTATTTATCTTTTTTCAGCATTATTTATGATTTTGTTTTCTATTATTTTTGTCTTTTTCTTAAATAATTTTAAAGATCCTAAATATAAAAAAGTTCCTATTTTAAAAACAACCAAGTTCTTTTTGCAAAATAAAAATGTTTCAGCCATATATATTATTAATTTAATATTAAAATTTTTCTATGCTTGGATGGTTATTTATACTCCGATATATTTACATGAGTATCTGAGTTTTGGTTGGGATAAAATCGGAATTATTTTTTCAATAATGCTTATTCCATTTGTTATTTTAGATTTCCCCTTAGGAAAACTTTCAGATAAAATTGGCGAGAAAAAAATGATGCTCGTAGGTTTTTTAGTAACTATTTTATCAACACTCGCAATTCCTCTTATTAATGAACCGAAGCTTATTGTATGGGCAGGAATACTTTTTTTGACACGTGTCGGAGCCGCAACTATTGAAGTTTTAAGTGAAAGTTACTTCTTTAAGATTATAAGCGAAGAAAATGCAGATGCAATAAATTTCTTTAGAAATACCACTCCACTTTCTTATATAATAGCTCCCCTTTTTGCTATTCCTATCCTTCTTTTAGTTCCATCCTTTGAATATCTATTCTTTATACTTGGGGTAATATTAATTTATGGTTTTTTAATAACTTTAAAAATAAAAGATGTAAAATAAAAAATCCTCCGATATAATATCGGAGGATTTTTTATTTTAAACTACATTAATTTATCTTGTTACAGAAATAGTTGCATTAAGTTCAGCAGCGGCAAGAGCGTCAGGAGCTGAAACAGTTATACGATTATTTACACTTCTTTCAATTTCGTAACAAACACCTGCAGCAGCACATGTTCCATTAGGATCATGTGGCATAGATACTATATATTTTTCTGAAGCGGTTAAGACATTTAAGTCAACATTGGCACCACAAGCAGTAACACCATCACTGACACAAATTTCTGTTGGAGTCCCAACAACAAGAGCAGTAACAGAAGCGGGCATAGCTCCACCGTTATCAATAGCATACTGATAAACAGCATTCAATATTGTATTAACATCACTTCTTCTTTGAGCATTTCTTGATTCAGCTAATTGCTTAGCTGGATTAATAGCAATAATAACTATTGCTGCTAAGATTGCAATCATAGCAATAACCAACAGAACTTCAAGGAGAGTGAAACCTTTTTGTTGCTTAAACTTATTTCGAAACAAATTTAACTTTTTCATATATGTTTTATTTTTTTACTAATAAAAATTAATAGCACTTATAATAAGCTAATGATAACAAGCAAACTATTGACGCACAAATTTTTTATGGGGATAAAGTGGATAACTCATTAAGAAATTTCCTGCCAAGACAAAATATTAATCGAAGGATTGATTTGATTAATGGTAATTAAAATTTTTCGCACAACATTTCCCGTTGTTCCGTTTGTAATAATTGTTCTGTCTTCCCCGCCATTATCTATTACACTATAATCACAAAAATCTGAACCAATAACTATATTATTAGATCCGACAAATGCTGATGAATTTTTTATTTCTTGCAAAGCAACTTCAGCACATAAATTTGCCAAAGATTTTGCTTTTCCTGATTGCTCAATTATAAAACCTGTTTTTGAATATCCAAGCCCTAATAATAAAACAGAGCTTGCAATAGCAAGTGACACTGAGCCAAAAATAAGAACGCTAAACATTGTTATAAATCCTCCTTTTTTTATAAAATTTTTATTTTTAATAGTATTCATAATTAATAACGCAAACTAGCACTTCCATAAAAAGTTTTTGAATAATTATACTCATTCTTCCCATTTAAATTAACATGAGATAATGTAAATGAAATTCCTATAATATCTGGAGTTGAGGCACGAGATAAGTTTTCAAACAAAAGCCCTGAAATAATAACTCGAGAAGAATTATTTAAAGACATATCAGGATTTACCCCTTCTGTTATTTTTATTTCATCACCAGTTAAATAAAAAATGGTTGGAGACAAAAAAGGGTTTGTGACATTAAGCGACAATGATATATCGTTTACCCCTATCGCTGGAGAATTAACATTATTTGCATTACGTATAGTTTGAGTAATTAATTGCATGATTTGTATTCCCTCTCCTTCAACTTCTGAAATAGTTTGATTTTTAATTCTCGCCTCGAAAAAACTGAAAAAAGACATTGATATAATAAAGATTATTACAGCAAACAAACTAATATATAAAATTAGTTCTATTAGAGTATATCCGTTTTTTAATTTAATATTTTTACTCATAAATTAAAATTATTTCCAATCAGTTAAATAAATTGTTAAAACAACACTTCCATCTCTTTGAAGATTTTGTTGCCATTCTACAGTTGATGTTATTAATTTAGTGTTTACATCCACGGTCGAAATGTTAATAGTTCTTGAAAATATTCCATTTACATCTGGAGCAATAGAAAAATCCCACTGATTAGAAGCTTTTACTAAACCATAAGATCCGTCTATTAAATTAGCAAAATTTTCATCTCTAATATTTTTTACAACTTCAAGACCCTCTTCAGATAAAAAAACTGCTTGGGCTCTTTTCCCTCCTAGGGTTGAAGCTTCTTCTCCAACACTCAAAACACCAACTAATGCCACTATAAAAATAGAAAAAATCACGACCGTAAGAAGTACTTCAATCACACTAAAACCATTATTAATATGTGAGCATTCCTTTTTCATTTATTGATATTGTTCGAACGTTACTAGAAGCTGATAAAGTAAGTACTCCAACACTGCTTGGAAAACCATCTAATTTAGAAAAAATAATTTCTGTTAAACCAGAAGGAGAAACTATCCCAAGCATTTCAGACGTTTCATCAAAAACAGGATCTCGAGCAATAAAACTTATGCCTTTAAAAAGAATTATGCTGCCAGCAGAAACATTAACTCCCCAAGAAGAATCATCTTCAACTGCCATAGACAGAGCTTGTGCTCTTCTTAAATTTTCAATTATATTATTAACAGAAACATCAACACCATTACGCACTTGATAATCTTGATAAACTGGGGCCGCAATACCAAAAATTATAACAACAGCAGCCAAGGATAAAACAACTTCAATAAGAGTAAAACCACTTCTTTTTCTTATGTCATTAAAAAGCATTTATATTTTTTTCAATTATTATTTGTTGTGTTGCTTGATTATTGGAAGAAATTTCATTGTTCATTCCCCCAATTAAACCATAAATAGGCAGAACAACAGCTAAAGCAACAGCCATAACTCCAAACCATACGAAGATAAGAAGAATTGGTTCTAAAGCTACGGTTAAATTTTTAATAGTACCATCAGATTTTTTCTCAAAAGTATCTCCAATGTTTTTTAAAACTCCTGAGAGATTACCTGATTGTTCTCCAACGATAATCATTTGAGTTATCGTAGCTGGAATTAGTTTATGTATCCCCGGAGAAAGTATAAATGATTTCTGAAAAGAATTTCCTTCTTCAATTTTTTTTATTAAATTACCATATAATTTTTTGTAATAAAAAAGATTTGTTGAATCATAGAGAGCCATAAGTGAATCATTAAGAGGTACCCCGGCACTTAATAAATTACCTAAAATATATCCAAACCTTGATATTTCTACCTCTCTCATTAATTTTTTCACTCCAGGAATAGAAAACAGGAAAGCTTGGCCAACAAATTTTGTTTTATCATTTATAAAAACAAAGTAAATTACTATTAATATAAAAATCAAAAATATTGGTACAAAAATTAAACCATAACTAACTAAAAAGCTACTAAAACTTATAAAAAACCTAGTTACAGCTGGTAATTTTACATGAAGCTGATTAAAAATAGGTATTAATTTTGGTAAAACAAACCAAAAAATTCCAACAGCAACTATTAAAGTAACAGACAAAACAAGAACAGGATAAGCCATGGCGCTTTGAATTCTAGACAAAGAAACTTTATCTTTTTGTTGTTGCACTGATATTGCTTCTAAATTTGGACCAAGTTGGCCAGACTGTTCCCCTATTTTCACAAGAGAAATAATAGATCTGTTTAAAAGTCCTGTATTCTTGAGAGCTTGCCAGAGAGGCATACCTTGCTCCACTTCTTCTTTTGTCCTTAGAATAATATTTCTCATTAACCTAGAACGAAATCCTTTACTTACAATTCCTAAAGACTCAGAGATGCCGACTCCTGAATTTATAAGCATGGCTAAATTTTCAATCAAATAATTCTTTTCATCTCCAATAGTAATTTTTGAGAAAAAATTTAATTTTATTTTTTTATTTTTTGTCATAAATATTCTGAGTATGAATTGGCGATGCAACTCTCAATAATTCATCAAGTGTTGTAATACCAGCTTTTACTTTTTCCAAACCATCTTGGAATAAAGATTTTGCTCCTTGGCTCTTCGCTAAATCCCAAATTTGTTTTGCTGAAGGATTTTTCAAAATAAGATCATGCATTTCTGATGTTATATGAATAAACTCAAAAAGAGCTGTTCTTCCTCTATAGCCAGTATTATTGCAATGTTTACATCCAGCGCCTTTATATAATTTCATTTCTTTTTCTAAATATTCATCCGTAAAGAATTTTTTAATATCATAATTTTTTAATTCATCACTCGTGCGACAATTGTCGCAAATTTTTTGAACTAAACGTTGAGAAATAATCAATTCTAAAGTTGAAGCTAAAAGAAACGGACTAATACCCATATCTGTAAATCTTGGAATTGCAGTAGCTGCATCATTTGAATGAAAGGTTGAAAGAAGAAGATGTCCAGTAAGAGCAGCTCCTACAGCTATCTGAGCTGTATCTTCATCACGAATCTCTCCAACTAAAATAATATTTGGATCTTGTCTTACAATTGATTGCAAACCTTTTGCAAAAGTAAGATTCGTTAAAGGATTTACTTGCACTTGATTTACTCCTGGAATTTTATATTCAACAGGATCTTCTATTGTCGTAATATTTACTCCAGAATTATTTAAAACCTTTAGTATTGAATAAACTGTAGTTGTTTTTCCAGAACCAGTCGGACCCGTAACAACCATCATCCCAAAAGGCTTTTTTGACGCTTCCATAATAATAGCCTGATGATCAGTAGAGAGACCGATGTCACCAAGTGAAAAACTTCTTATATTTTCTGAAAGAATACGAACTGCTATTTTTTCACCATCAAGCGTTGGTAATATTGAAACTCTCATATTTATCGTTACATTATTTTTTACATAACGAATCGCGCCATCTTGAGCTGAAAAATGTTCATCTGTTCTTAAATATGCTTGGACTTTTATTCTATTTAAAACATTTTCATAATACTTTTTTGCAAAACGTCCAACTTCCTGCAAAATTCCATCTATACGAAAACGAACTATGACTTCGTTCTCTTGCGGTTCAAAATGAATATCAGAACTTAAATATTCTAAAGCATCATTAAATATTTCTTCAATAATTTCTGGGGCAATACCTCTGCCAGAATTTATTATTTCAATAAAACGCGCCTTAAGAGATCTATTATAATTTTTAAATGATTTATCAATATCTTCTGAAAGAGAGTAATTTAATTTAATATTTTTCTTGCCAAAAAATTTCTCAAATACTGAAATATGAATATTTAAAACTTTCGGCATATCAGTCGTAACAATTACATTCTTTTCGTCTTCCTTAACAAAAATTGCTCTATATTTTCTAGCAATATCTTCTGGGATTCTTAACACGTTTTCCGTTGTCGCTGGATTTGAAGCTAAATCAAAATAAGGGACCCCAAACCATTCTGAAATCGCTTCACCTAAAATATTATTATTTATTAATCCTTTAATTAACAAATATTCAATAATAGATACATTATTAGAAATAGAAAACTTTTCAGCTTGTTTAATATCATCAGTGGTAATATATTTTTTACGCAATAAAATATCTTCAACAACAATTTCTCCCGCTAAATATTCTTTAATTAATTTTTTTTCTAAAAGATAATCTAAAATTGATATTTTTTGAGATTTTGCAAACTTTTCTGCTTTTTTTAGATCTTCAAGACTTACATATCCCCTTTCTAAGAGAATATTTTTTAAATTTTCATTATTTATTTCCATATAAAAATGTGACGCAATTAAAGTACTATATAAAGATTATAACAAAAATGTCCCTAATTCGGCATATTTATGTGGATATCTTGTTAATCTTTAGGCCCAAAAAGAAATAATTTTTTATCCACATATAAAAATTTGACAGGACACAGAGAAAGCATAAAATGAAGGAGTTCGTTTAACAATTTCAAAAAAGTGATTGAGGAAACTGGTTAGATTCCAGTACAGTGCCGCTACGGTAAGTCCCGAGATTAATCGAGGGAACAAGTCCGATTATCAATCATTTTTAGCTTGTCCCGTACTGAGCTTTGCTCTAGTTCTGGGATTAGTCCCGAGCAGGATAATTCCTATATTTTAGGAACTCAAATTCTGCCCGAAGCAGGATTTTTTTATTTTATGCTAAAAACAAAAACACAAAAATTAATATTGATAACAATTTTGCTGATAATTTGTTCAGTATTAATTTACATATACAAAAATCCCCCACCTAAAACGATAAACAATAATACTTTATTAAAACAAAATTCACCAGATCCAAATTCAAAAATAATTACTCTCCTGATAAACGAAGCAAAATATACAACCAATATATCAGAAGAAACTAGTGTTTATGATTTTATGGATAAATTAAGAACAGAAGGAAAGATATATTTTAAAGACAAGACTTATTCCGGAATGGGAAAATTTATTGAAGAAATAAATGGAATAAAAAATGGAGAAAAATATTGGATTTATTATGTAAATAATAAAAAAGCAAATATTGGTGTGTCGAATTATAAAATTAACGAAGGAGATATAGTCTCTTGGAAATATGAAAAAGATTATTAAAATTTGGTTAGTTATTACGATTTTATTTACTAGTCCATCTGTAATTTTTGCAGCTGATGTTAATCTAACAATAAGAGATACCGATACAATCGTATTCTCTGGAGCAATACCATTACAAATACCCCCTCTACCAGACGGTATGATAGATTTAGCTGATTCAAGTTTTGTTACACATTCAATAAATGCAAACAGTGTGCTTTCAATGTTAAATGATGCTGATTTGTTAAGTCCAGATTTTAGTATTTCAAATCTTGAATATTATGATTCAATGGGATCTTTTTATTTAAAATGTATAACAGATGTCGTTGGAGAGAGATGCGACGATTGGCAATATACTGTAGATAATTTATATCCGCCACTTGGAATGGATAAAACAATTTTAATAGGAGGAGAAAATGTTTATGTTTATTTTGGTCCTCAACATAGATTGTCCCTTAGTTCAGCTTCAATTAATGCTTCTGAAACTTTAACTGTCACAACAGAAAATTATGATTATCAAAACAATTCTTGGATCATAAGAACTGGAGTAACTGTAGGATTGACTCAACCTGACCCAAATAATCCTTGGTCTCCTATAGAAATACGAACATCCGCAGTAGATGCAAATGGGCAAGTTATTTTTTCAGGAATTCCAGAAGGATCATATAACGTAGGAATACAAGAAGACTTTTATTTTCCAACTGAAACACTTACAGTCACAACTCCCCCAGCCCCAGTACATCATAGCTCAAGCGGAAGTTATATATCACCAATTATTATTGAAACTATTGTAAAACAAACTTTTGACACAAAAAAAGCATTTGAATTTTTATCATCACAACAAAAAGAAAATGGGTCTTTTGGGGAAGAGATTTATACTGACTGGGCTGCAATTGCATTTGGTTCTAATGCTGATAATCAAGATCAAAAAAATAAACTTATAAAATATCTTTCAGAAAATAAATTAACTGGAGAAAATTTAACAGATTATGAAAGAAGATCTATCGCACTGATGACATTAGGATTAAATCCTTATAATATTTATCCCGACATAGGAGGGGCTAATAATGAAAATTATATTGAAAAAATTGTTAAAAATTTTGATGGAATACAATTTGGAAATATAAATGAAGATAATGATGATATTTTTGCATTAATTGTTTTACAAAATGCTGGTTTTAAACAAGATGAAAAAATAATCACAGATACTATCAACTTTATTCTTTCAAAACAAAAAGAAAATGGGTCTTGGGATGAAAGCATAGATATGACAGGAGCAGGAATAGAAGCACTTTCTATTTATAAAGAAAAACAAGAAGTTAAAATAGCGTTGGATAAAGCAAAAGAATATTTAAAGCAAAATCAAAAAGATGACGGAAGTTGGTCAAATGTTTCTTCTACTGCTTGGGCTATAGAAGGGATTTTAGCTCTTGGAGAAAAAATTGAAGACTGGAAAAAAAATGAAAATACACCCATTGATTATTTCGCTTTGAATCAAGATATTGATGGAGGGATTAAGAATGAAAATCTACAAAATAAAATCTGGCAGACAAGCTATGTTTTAACTTCCCTTTCGGATAAAACTTGGAATGAAATAATGAAAAAATTTGAGAAAGAAGATATTAAAGCTCCACAAATAATTCCAGAAAGAGATTATTCTTTGCAAAGAGATTCTTCACATAAAATAGAATTTATTAAAAAAATATCAAAGTTCCAAAAGATAAACACAATAAAAACAGAAGAAGCTGCGAAAATTGATGAAAATCAAATAAAAGAAAATATCTCAGAAATCCCTAAAAAAGAAAATTGGTTTAGAAGATTTATAAATAAAATCTTAAGTATTTTTTAGCTAATATGAAAGAATCCTAATATAACTGCAGTAAGATTAAGTGCTGCATGAGACCATGAAACTAAAAGTAAATTAGGATATTTTAAGTAGAGCCAAGCGAAGAAAATCCCTGACACAAAAGCAATCGGCAAACCTATCCCTAAATTTGGATAAATTACATGAATTAATGTAAATAAAAGAGCGTTTACTAAAACGACAACATAGCTGCTTGTAAAAATTTGTTTCAATCTAGGTATTAAAAAAGAGCGAAAAGCAAATTCTTGGAAAAAAGAAATCGGCAGGAAAAATACGAAAGTTTTAATAAAAAATATTTTTGTGTCAATGTCTGGCATATTTATTTTATGATCAAGTAAAAAAAGAAATCCTATTCCAAGGACAGTAAAAAATAAATAAAAAAGAAAAGCTTTTGTAAGGTTATCATGACGAATACCCATATCTTCATGCGTCCAATGTTCATGTCGAATTATTCCGTAGATAAAAAGAGAACTTACTGCAAGTAAAACTATGCGCCAATCTGAAGATAGTATATTGAAATATAAAACGACCACAGGTAAAACAAAGATAATAAATATTTGAGTGATTATTAATCTTTTAGAAGGTAAATGCATAAACTTTATTTTATCATAAAATGATGATAATAGTATATGCTTAAAGATATAATAAGAAATGTTATATAAATAGAATCTAAGAGTTGTCTTGGAATTTTTAAGTTATAAACTTTATACATATAATATGTTAAAAAAGAATAATCATAATCTAAATCTGGCTCTGTTTTTTTACGAAGTTTAAATTCAACTTCTGTTAAAATACAATAACCAAAAATTGACTCGAAAATTAAAGTAATCAATAAAACCATCGGATATATTATATACAGTTTTCCAAAACACCAACCAAAAAGAATAACAAAAACAACAACACAGTGAAAAAGAAAAACTAGATTTGCTGTTATAATTATTAATTTATTTCTCATTTAATTTTTATATTTATGTTTTTTACTTTTATATTCTTCAATTTTCCCAGCATCAATTTCAATTTTTTCTGCTTTTCGTAAATTTTTTAAAATATTTTTTGGAGCAACATCATAATGTTTTATTTTATCTAATTCTTCATCTATCCCCCAAAGATCTTCTTCCTCTGTCTCCCAGCCTTTCTCAAAAATATTTAAATCAAGGGGTTTAGAATACTGACGCAAAGTTTTTACTCCATTATTTATAAAATATTCATGAAAATAAGACATCACTAACTCACGAATATTTTTATAAACAGGCTCACGATAACGAAGTACTGCATGATTTGTTTTTGATAATGCGCCCCAAAAATCATCTTTTTTAAATAATGTAATTATGTGATCAAAGTCATGTTTAGTCGTCTTTAAATGCAAAATCAAAGGTTTGTGACCATGTAATGAAAGAATATATGCTCCCAAAAGCGCACCTTCCATACAATGAGCATTCTTTTCTCGTAAAACCATAATTGGTGACTTTAAAGTCTGTATACCACTCTCCTCAAAATTAAATCGCAAACTATTCAAAAAATCCTGCACCTTCGCTGGAGTATTTAACTTATTCATCAAAACTATTTCTTTTTTAGTAAAGGTTAACACAACTAAATTTTAACAAATAAAAAAGGCTCTTGCGAGCCTTTTTTATTAAAACATTTTATTTTTATTTCATTGCTTCTGCGTCTGCTTTGGACATAAACTTAAACATATTTCCTCCACAAACTGAACATTGTCCTTTAGCAGAATATCTTCCATTTTTTTCTTCTACTTTTGGATCCTTCATTACTTGCATAGTTGGCTTGTTTTCTGCACTTCTACACTTCATACACAATGCTTTTAAATCCATATATTTTTGTATTAAAATTAATAATAATTAACTAATAAACGACTCTAAACTATTCTGTTGTTTTTCCGTCAAAATGCTCACCTTCGTCAGCTTCTGCGTCAGCTTTGGTATTATGAACAGTTCCATCTAAATGATTTGCTGGCGCATACAGAGTATAAAGTTTCATTTTTGTTGGCCCAGTATTTATAATATTATGTTCCGTTCCTGCTGGAACTAAAATAGCAAAACCATCAGAAATATCATGGGATATTCCATCAAGGATTGCTTTACCTTCCCCACTTTCAATTCTTAAAAATTGATCAAGGTGATGCACTTCAGCACCAATCTCTTCACCGACATTTAAACTCATCAAAACCAACTGACAATTTTTTGCTGTATAAAGAACTTTTCTAAAAAAATCATTACTTAAACTTAATTCCTCAATATTTTCTACAAATCCTTTCATAATTTTATAAAGTTAACTGATAATACTCTTCCGCCTTTGGCGGAAACACTTATATATTATACATTATTTAAATTTCTTTAGCTGCAACCTTTTTGGGAAAACTTTTAAGCGTCTTGTTTGTGGCACGAATAGAAAAAATTAAAAATGGTAAAATAAAAAAAGATGGAATAAAAAAGAACCAAAATAAAAATTTTACAAAACCATAAGGACCAGCAATAAGTGAAGTATAACCAAAAATAAAAGTCACAGTAAGTAACAAAAGAATCCCTATAAGCACAACAATAATCGCGTTTCGAGCCTGTTTAATAAGGAATCTAGACCCAAAACCAACAGGATCTCCTGACGCTTCCTTTGCGTCTTTTATCATCCCTGGAACTGAAAATATTTTAAAGATAAGCATCAAGTTGTTTTTGTTTTTTATAAAATCTAGCTACAACCAAAATAATCATAAGGGAAATAAAAGTTATCAATGAAAACATTGGAAAAGATATATATCCTCCAAACTCACTGACTAATCTTTGAACACAAGACACCCCTGAAGGATCACAGGCCGCAGTTCCTTCTTCAAAGTAATAAATAAAATTTTGATATATTGCAACAAAAAATCCAGCAACCAAGAGAGGGAAAGCATAATGTGCTACCTTTCTATCTTTTTTAAGATACGCCATACCGAAAAGAACTACTTGAGAAAAAATAAATATTCTTTGAAACCAACATAATTTACATGGCAAAAAGCCAACGACTTCAGAATAAAACAAAGAAAATAAAACAGCAAAAAAAGATATCACAAAACCTATAATCAAGAAATGCTCTTTAATAAAAGCTAAAAATTTATTTTCCTTAGGACCAAAAAATAAAAAGATAACTGCAAGCACAGACAAGAACTGCAAAATTATTGAGAAAATTCCAAGCGTAAAATTTAAATAATTTAAATAGAGAGGCATGATTATATTGGCAATACACAAGAAGTTTTTTCTGCTAATTTTTCAAGCGAAACTTCTCCTTCTAAACGCGCACCATCAGCAAATTCCCAAGTTGGGTAACCTTCAATTTTTTTATCTTTACAAATTTGTGTTTGACCTTGTGCATCTGGAGTTGAACATTCTACATAAGGAAGTAATTTTTCTGATGAGCCGAAAAGTTTTTTCTCAGTTTGGCAATGAGTACACCAAAAAGCACCATAAAAAACTGCTCCTTTATCTTTCAAGCAAGTAGCGAAACTGTCATAGTTTATTTTTGTTTTACTCCCTGAGTTTTGAGTCATAAAAGTAACAATAGAACCTAAGACCAAAATTATAATTATACTGACAAATATTTTTATTTTTGTATTTTTCATAGTAATAAATTATATCATAAATTAATGATAAACTATATAAATTCCACATCAAAAGGATACATGCCCATTCCACAAGTACCTTGGAAAATACCTGCTTTTTGTATCCCAATATCAATATCTGTTGTCCCTGACATTGGTAAATTTTCCGTAATATTCATACTAGGAATTCTAACGATTGACGAACAATCAAAAGTCCCATTTGTATCAACACGTAAAATTGTTGGAATACCAGCCTTGGCAGTACTATGCACTGGCAAAAATCCACCCTTTGCTTTGATTTCAATAATTTGTTTACCATCAACAATAGATACATTGTTTATATTTTGTTCTATTGCCTTTCCTCCTGTTTTAGAAGAAGATGATGAAAAATAAATAGCTCCAGAGATAATTAATCCTGCGACAATTATAGAAATTATTATTGATGTATTTGATTTATTCATAAAATTTAAAAATTAAAAATTGGTGGCAAAATATTTATTACGACCAATGCATTAATAAGATTAAAAACCGCAAATAATATTACAATCAATCCAGCTGTTTTAAAGAAAATTCCAGACTTTGAACTTTTTTGGATACTGAATGAGCTAAAAGAAAGAAGTGCAAGCACCGGTAATGTTCCTAAAGCAAATGATAGCATAGTGAACGCTCCTTGTGAAAAATTGCCAGTGGAAAGTGTAAAGATCTGCATTGATTGAGTAAAACCGCAAGGCAAGAAAAAAGTAGCTACACCTACCAAAGCTGGAGTAAAAGTGTGATTTAATTTTGAAACACCCATAGCATGCTTGGAAATAAACTTTGGCATTCCTGGTTGTAATTTCTTTGCCCAATGAAAAACATCAAGCAAATTAATACCTAAAATAAGCATTACTATTGCGATAATAAAACCTAACACAAATGTCCCAATCGAACCAAGTTGAAAAGCAGAACCAATAGCACCTATCACTCCTCCTAAAATAAAGAAAGAAACAATTCTTCCAATATGAAAAAGAATTTGTGGTTTTACTTTGTCCCCTTCGCGCGCAAAAGTCGCAGACATAGAAAGCACAAGCCCTCCAACTACAGCCATACAAGAAGAAAGCGATGCAATTATTCCAATAACAAAAGATGTCCCATAAGAAATATTATCCGTCGCAACTAAATTTACCAATCCAATCTTTTGCAAAAAAATGTAAAATATTACAAATAGAATTGTTATAGGAATTGCAATTTTAAATTCACTCCATTTCACTTCTTTTTTATGTTTGTCTACAGCAAGTGTATAACCATGTTTTACTAAAACTGTATTTAATTCTATGGCAATATCTTCTGGACTTTTATCTCCAAAATCTCCAACCACTTCAACTAAGCTAGAATTTAAACTAGCTTTAACTTTCGAAATAAAAGGAAATTCTTTTAATTCGCTTTCTGTCATTAATTCACATGACTTGCA
>JBAQNK010000009.1:0-14081 GCA_049303695.1 Minisyncoccia bacterium
GCTATAGGTCAGCAAATTTATGTAAAAAGAAAAAGAAATGGATAAACAAGCAATACAAAACTTAATAAAAGAATTAATACAAAAAACAACGACAGATGTGAAGGAAATTTCTATTACTACAGAAGATTGTGGAGAAACAACATGGTTTAGAGTAGAGGTGGGTCAACCACATCTTTTTACTGGACGTGCTGGCGAGGGTCTTTTTGCTCTTAATCACCTTGTAAGAAGGATAATTGAATCTAAAATGCCAACAGCTGATGAAGGTCAAGAAAATCCAAAAGGTTTATCAATCTTGGTTGATATTAATGATTTTCAAAAGAAAAGAATAGAAAATATTCATGCCATAGCACACATGATGGCTGAAAGAGCTAGATATTTTAAATCAAATATAGAAATAGACCCAATGCCTGCTTTTGAACGCAGAGTTGTTCATGAGTTTTTAGCTAATGAAAATGATTTAAAAACAGAATCAACAGGCGAAGGCATGTCTCGTAGGGTTGTTATTAAATATATTGGGACTATATAAAATAACTATTTTTATTTTAAGTCTAGTTTCCAAAGATAAGAATCTTTTTTGTTTACAAAAAATAGATAATTTTCACTTTCATCTAAGGCAAGTTTTATTCCGTCTATGTTTTCTGCTCCATTAAGAGAAACTAAATCTGAAACAATTGTGGTATTTCCATTTTGTAAGTTTATTTTCCATATCTCGTCTGAGAATGAGATTTCTCCCATATACCATGAATCAGGATAATTTCCTTGTTCAATAAATTTTGGTACAGTGCAATATACTCCATCACTTAAATTATTCCAAACGCATTTCTCTGGTAAGGTTTTTAGGCCAAGAGGTGTGGATTCTCTTGTGTTTATATCATAAACATTAAGAGTTAAAGTATTTCCACTATAAAGTACTAGTTTACCGTTTGGGCTTGTAAGTGTGGTAAGTCCATTTATGTCTCCTAATGCCTTGTTAAAATCTTTTTTGTTTGGATCAATTGTATACATATAACCAAGAACATTAGCTGATGGTTTAGTTGTGACAGTAATTGTGTTTGTATTTGGCCAGGAAGATAGCCATTCTGTGAAAGAAGAATTAAATACTTGAGATTTTTTATCACCAAAGGCGCTTGAAGTTATTCCTGTGGAAGTATTACCAACATTAAATAAATAAAACACTTTTGAAGTATCAGAAGAGATGCTTATGTCTGTGATATTTTCTGGTAAAAATGATCCATTTAATTCATTCTCCCCTGTCGTGTCTGCTCCTAATGTTTCTTTTGGTAACGTTCCAATAAATGTTTCTATTGTTCGGTTGTCTGTTTTTAAATATCGCATAATTACTGACTCTCCGTTGTTTCCAAAAAATGCTTCATAAACAACTGGTACGATTGTTCCAGAAAATTTACGTTCATCTATTTTGTCTGCAAAGGTTTGGTATATATTTCCTGTAGTTTTAGCTACATATCTTAATGCTGGGACTAGTTCGGTTGGTGGTGGAGTTGGTTTTTCTGTGGAAGTTTTTATTGTTGTGGTGTCCGTACCCGTTGCTTCAGTTGAAGTTGTTGTTTGTGATGAGTTTACTGAATCTACTGGAATAACTATTGGTACCTCTTTAAATCTTTCTTTCATAAAAACCCCATAACCAGCGATTGGTATACTTGAAACTTTATTTAACTTACTTTTTGAGATTTCTGTTGTTGTGTTTGGTGTAAAACCTGAAACATCAGCGGGAGCTGTTGTTTCTGATGTTGATGTTACATTTTTACTGGAAGGAAAAAACTGAGAAATAAAGTTTATTCCTTGGGTCTGCCCTGTTGTTCCTGTTGTATTTATATTTGAAAAATATGAAAATCCAAAAAGAACAGCTACTACTGTGATTAAAATTATTATTAAAATTATTAAATTTCTTTTTGACATAAATTAATTAATGACCATCATTTGACCAATGCCAAGGTTCTGATAAAAGATTTTTAATTCCATAACTTTCCGCATTTGCTTTTAACCAAATAAAACATTTATTTGTAGAGTGTTGAATTAATGAACCTTCGCAAGTAAAGTCGATAGCTAAACCATTTTCATGTCTTGATGTTCCAGGATAAGCGGTTAGTGGATGACAAGTGGCGTTTTTATTATAAACATTTGAGGAACCTCCACAATTTGCAGATCTAAGCATTTCTTGGTCGTGGGTTGATCTGTAAGAACCTCCAGATAATTTAATTTGTGGATTTTGAGACCACGCTGAATTTATAAGACTTTTAACGTTTTGTGATATTTTTTTACAAAACCAAAAATTACCACCAACTGTGCTTATTTGTTCAAAGCCCTCACTACATGCTGGTGTAGATGATGGAGGGATTCCACTAGAACTAGAAGTCATACCTGTTGTTTCTGTTTCGTCTTGGAGAGTTAATGTTGCTTCTGGAATATTACTTAAACTAAGATTTAACAATTCTGGATTAAGTGTATTTAGAATTGCATAAGATCCAAGAGCAAGCAAAAGTCCAAGTACTGCGTGTAAAATTTTTTGTTTTCCTGCTTGTTTAGAAGAAACAAGCTCACTTGTCATATATTCTATTCCTCCCATTACAATCATTATCATTGCGAGTACTGCTGCAAGGCCTATGCAAAGTTTTATTAAAGCATTTAAATAATTAGCAAAAGCGTTACTTGGCGAACAAACTTCTTTCCCGTTGACTATTTCACAGTTAGGTCCTGTTTTTACGCAAATTGTTCTACCTGTGGCTAAATCTTTTTCACAAGTTTCTCCTATTCCTGGGAGGTTTGCTAGCGGATAATAATCTACGTTTGTTTTTGCTTTATTTTCAGTTGTTGTTGTGCTTGAGTTTATTACTGTTGGGTCTGGCGTGTAAAAATTTTTTACATTGCCACAAGTTTCACCATAAGAATTTTCAGCACAAGCTCTAAAATAGTAAGTTGTTCCTTTAGTAAGACCTGTTACTTCTTTAGAAAATGTTCCGTCTCTAGCTTTTGCTTCCTTTATTGTTGCAAGGTCTAAAGTTGATTCATTGGTTCCATATTTAAACCAAACTCTAGTAGACATGTTTTCATTTACTATATTTCCAGAAAGAGTTGCAGCGACGGGATATATGGCTGTTGCTATGTTTGTTATCACTGTTTGAGGTTTTTCTCCTGTGCTACTCCCCGCTCCTGTTACTAAGGTTTTAAAATCCCAAAATTTTCTTATTGTGTATGTTCCCGAAACAGAAGGAGATGCATCTGTTACAAACACAGTGTAATTAGTATTTGGAATTAAATTTGTTGCTGTTTTTGTAAAAGAAAATAAAGGAGCTCCTCCTAATGTGATTTGAGATCTTGTGGCGTTTATGACAGCAAGGTCGTTTTCGCTTGTTTTTGCATAATAAAAATACAAATTTGGAACAGTTGTCCCAGGAGTAATGATTGCGTGTCCATTAAAAGTGATTGAATTTGAAGTTATTGTTTTACTTGTGTTTTCTATTGATATTGCCGCATGAGAAGTAAAAGGAATAAACACACTAATTAAAAGTAGTATTAAAAAAGAGAAAAATATTATTTTTTTTGTTTTAAAAATTGACATTTATTTTTTTACTTGCGCTTAAAAACATTTTTTTAATATTTTCTATGTTTACGCTGATTGTGGATTGGCCTGACTGATCTTGTTCTGGTTTGATACCAAGTTCATTTTTTGGTTTTGGGGTATTTATTTCAGATCCACCAAGAGACCATTTTATTTGTAAATCACTAGAATTTAAGTTTTTAGGTGAAAAGAAATATGGTTCTACTATGAGAATGTCCCCATTTTTATTTATATTAAAACCATCACTAATAGCCTGTTCGTATTTTACACCAAGCCCTGGATTTTTTTGATAAAAAACTATTTTTGGGTTACCTGGTTTAATTGTTATTTTTCCTTGTCCTGTATTTTTTCCTCCTAAATTTGAAGTTGTTACTTCTACTGTGTTGTCTTTATCTAAATAACTATTTTTAAATATATAGTAATTTTTTTTATAACCAGAAGAATCTGGTTTGTTTGTGTTGTCTGATTTCCAACTATAAGTAAGCCCAGCGCTGTCTTGTGAATTAGTTAAAGCAACTATTTTTATGGTTCCTTCAGGCGTATTAAGAGCTTTTCCTTTATAAAATGGTGGTACGTATGAATCTGTGGCTTCCCAAAGCATATCAATATTTGTGGAAGTTATTATTATTTTTTTATTTATAAATGACCCATCAGAAGCTTGTATTTCTACTTCCAAAACTGTTTGAAGTCCTGAAGCTGCTGTTTTAAAAGAAAAATCTTTTTTCCCAACAGCTTCTATGGATAACTGCCCGTTTAATTTCCAAGAAATTTTTGATTTATTTAAATCGGTTGAAAAACTTGAAATGGATGCCTTCACCTCTTCGTTTGCTTTTGGATATTTAGGATTTATATCAAGAACAATATCTCCGCTTTGTACTTGGGCGTGTGTTAAAAAAGCAAAAAACACATATATAAGTGCAGAAAATAATATTGGAACCTTTTTCATCATATTTATATTATAACACCTCTATGCAGTTTTTGCCTCTTCGATCTCGGATTTTGCTTTTTTGATTGATAATATCTGTGAAGGATCAGATGTAATAATTTGGTCTTCAGTATATGAGGCTATTACCTTTATCGCAACATGCTTTAGTCCTGCAAAGAATATTCCTTCCCCTACTCCAGATTCCAAAAGTAGATATTTTTCTTCGTCAGTAAGATTAAAAGTTTTTTGTAATACATCAATCGTACTTGGTGACTGTTTTAAAAGAATTTGAATAGAAGAGTTTGTAACAATAGGAACACCATAAGGAGATTTCATAAAGTCTGCTGCGTCTTGAGTAATCGTAGCAAGTCCTAAGTAATATTTTCTACCTCTTTTTGCAATAGAATAAAGGAATGACGCAGTATCTTCAGATTTCATCATCCACCAAGCTTCATCCACGACAAGTAATCGTTTTTTTAAGTTTTTACGCACAGCGTTCCAGATATAGTGCGTGACTATATACATAGCAATCGGTTTTAATTCATCTTCCATGTCTCGCACAGAAAAAACAACAAACTTTTTGTTTATATCAACATTTGAAGGCTTGTTTAAGAAAGTTGACCAAGATCCCCTAGTGTATTTTATGAGTCTTTGTACGACAGAGTCGCTACCTTCCATTCCAGAAAGCACCATTTCAAAATCTGAAAGAAGCGGAGGTTCTATGTTTGAAAAATCAGAACTCGGAGTTATGTCTTTTATTGCATAAGTTTCTGAAATAGCACGATCAACCATTGAGTCTTCTTCAGGGGTAAGTCCACCGAGCATTAATCTGAAAAGTCCAACCAAATTTATAATATTTGATCTCAAAACATCTTCTGCTGTTTCGTCTTCTCGTGGTATTGGTAAATCAAAAGGATTGATGTGATGGTCTGAAGATAAAGATATATTAAAATATCTCCCACCAACAGCTTCTGCTAAATATTCATATTCCCTTTCTGGGTCTATTACAATAACATCAATATCAAACATTAAAGATCTTAGGATTTCTAACTTAACAGCGTATGATTTTCCAGAACCAGACTTGGCGAAAGTTACAGAATTATAGTTTTCTAGTGAAAATCTATCAAAAATTACTAAGCTGGAATTATGTCTATTTACTCCATAGAGTATTCCTTTATCAGAAGTAAGGTCAAAAGAAATAAATGGGAAAATGCTTGAGAGTGGTTCAGAATTTAATTTTTGATGGACGTTCAATAAGTCATTTCCTATTGGAATTACGCTTTTAAAGCCATCTTCTTGTTGGAAAAGGGCTGGTTTAATATATATTAATTTTGATTCTAGTATTGATTTTATTTCATTTTCAACTTTGAATAACTCAAGTTCATTGTCAGCATATATTGTAATATAGACACCAACATCAAACATTTTTTCTTGAGCTTGCATTAAGCTGTCACGAAGTCCTTCTAAATCTTGATAGGCTGTATCAAGCATTGGATCACGTACCATCCCTTTTGACTCGCGGACATTTATTTGGCTTTGTACTTCAGCAACCTTTTTCTGAAATTGTCTTAAGGCGAGTGAGGTGTCTATCGGATGTATAAAAATTGAAACATCAAAAACTTTATCTAAATTTATGATTGGAGAAAACCAATTGTCAGTTAAGAATTTTGGATAAGAAATTATGAAAAAAGTGCGAGCGATTTTATCGCCAAGATTTATTGATTTTGGTTCTATTTTTAAAGCTGAAGGAGCTACGACGTCTTGAAGTTCTAATGTGGCTGATTCGTATATTTCTTCAGGCATAACTGCTAAAATAGAAGCATTTGTTTCTTCGTTTGCACTTATTTTCTTTTTTCCAAGTAATGTATCTAAAAATCCCATTTTTGTTTAATTCAACTAGCTTTTTTGCCAGTTAATTCAATTATATCTAAAAAGAGAAGAAGCTGAAAGCTAACTAGCTTGTTCTAAATTTATTTTTCCTTCTAATTCTCCCGGATTAAAAACCTTATAAAATACTTCTACGACTTCTTCCGTGCCAAGTTGGGCTGATTTTATTCCACAACGAGCAAGCCCTTGTTGTATTACGCTTACTCTTTGTTCCATTTGGGATCTTTTTTCTTCAAAATCAGCTTGTTCTGCTGTCTTCATTTCATCCTTATTTTTTTTAGAAAATAGCCCACCCAAGAAACCAGATTCTGATTTTAATGTTGTGTGTGTATATGGAATTACAATAAAGAAATTTTTTGTCATGATACTTACTGATTCTGTAAAGTTCTTTATAAAATCTATATATTCTCTGGTTTGTAATTTAAGCAACGGTTCGTTTTGAACTTTCATTCTGTTTTCTAAAAGTAAAAGATATGGGCGAATGTCCAATTTTCTGGATTGAATTGAAATCTGAATTGAAAAATCCAGAGTGTTTAAAAAGCTTTGGAATTGAAGAATCGTTGCTCTTTGTTCATCATAAGATTTTAGGGAAAGATTAGTAGAATTGGCAAGAACGATGGATCTGAGGCCGCCATCTTTTAATACAATGATACCATCACGGACTTCCTTGATTGGTACAAACTCTTGAGTTGCTTTTGCTGAAATTGCCATAATATTATTTTACCTCTTCTTCCTCTTTTTTTAAATCTAAAACATCTAAACTCCAAGCCAAATCTTTTAATTTACTGCTTCCAAGCCTGGTTTCATTGGTGTTTGCTTTTGCTATTTGTTGCTCCATCAATTTTTGTGTTTGTGGTTTTGCGTTTTCTTTGTTTTTTCTTCTTTTCCAAATATATAATTTATCTTGAAAAGCGAATTTAAATCCAGCTTCGAGCATGTTTACAAAAGGTTTTCCGTTTGGTCTATAAAAAGTTAGTGCTAGAGAAAATCCTGCAATTAGAAGCATTGGAATAAAACCAAAAAGAAGACCTAATAATTTATATAAAACAAAACATAACCCTCCCCCTCCAGCTAAATAAATAAATTGTCTAAAGGTAAAAGGACCAAAAATTTTGTCTTCTATGTCTAAAAATTGTGGAACTTTAAATTGCATATTTTATATTATTCTGGCATTTCGCGATATGGATCTACTTTTATTGAAAATGATGGTGAAGTAGAAGCCGCAGCGCTTGGCGTAGATTTTATTGTAGCACCTAATGGAACTTTTATTCCATTGTCTGTTTTGACTGGTGCGTCCGTTTTTGGATTTTTTGATAAATTATTTAAAGAATATTCAGTCTTTGTGTTTGGCATTTGGAAAGAACCAGAAAGCTTCTGAGCAGCGATAGAGCGCATAATTTTTTCATTTTGTTCTTGTTTTGCTATTAGATCTGGGTCTTCTATTTTTTTAATCATATCTTCGTCGTTGTTATTCATTTCTGGCGCTTTTTCTGTTTTTTCATCTTTCATTATCTCAATTCCTGCCCCAGTTAATATATCATCGTTTTTCTTTTCTTCTACTTTGCCATACAAAGACATTAAATTGATTCTTATGTCTTTTAGAATTTTTTCATTTATTTCATTTACTATTTTTTTATTTTTATCATCTGGTAATTTCAGACTAGCTTTTACTGATTCTCCAAATTTGTCTGGATGAGTAAAACCAAACATTACCATATGTGTTTCAAGAGAGAGCTGTCCCATTTGTTCTACATTAAGCCCGTTTAAGTTTCCTATTTCTGTAATTTTTTCATCAACTTTAGCTGCCATAATTGCCCATTTTAAATCTTCTGGCAAACTCTCAAACTTTTTTTGTATTTCTTCTAGTGTTATTTCCATAATATTTTTATTAAACTAATAATATTTAATATTTATTTTGTTTCTGATGATGTGGTTGAACCTGAGCTTGTTGATGAAGTTGAGGTTTTACTCATGTCTCCCTTTTTGCCTTTTAGGTTAAATATTTGAGTCTCTGTGTTTTCTATTTTTTCTTTAATATCTTTTAATTCATTTAATGTTGCTGTCTTTTTAACAACATCTATTTTATCTTTTAATATTTTACCTATTTCACCACCCTTTCCATCAACACCCTCTAGTCTTAAGAGTTCATCTTTAGCTCTTCTGCCTTCACTACTACCGATTCCCATTGTGTTTATTATTGATTTTTGTTTTTCAACATTATCTGTAATTGATTTCATTTTATTACTTAACGCTTCTCCTTGGACAGTCATTTCATTTAATGCTGATTTTACTTTTTTACTATCTACATTTCCGTCTTTATCAAACATTGTTTGTTTTACGCCATCCATTTCTATCTCTAGGTCTTTTGAGTCTTTTAGAATATCAGTTTGTTTTTCTAATATTTTTTCCATTTCAGTTATTCTTTTTTGTACGTTTTCCATTTGTGCTGTTTGTTTTGTGAAGGCTCCTTGGGTTGCTCTTGTTGTTGCACTTTCTTTGAATGCTTCACCAGCAAGGATTGTGCCTCCCAATGTTGCTCCAGCCACTCCACCAAAGTATCCACCTGTTCCAACTGTTGCTGCAGCAGCAATTCCCATTTTTACATATTTAACTCTGTTTTCCATCATACTTTCCATTGTTGGGACATTACCATGTTCTTTTTCGTAAGCTTTATTAAACAATTTACCAGCATCGTTTAGTTTGCCATCAGCGTTTGTAAACTTAATTCCTTGTTTCTTTTCTGCATCTATTTGTGCCTGCATTTTTTCTTTATTATATTTATCAGTAGCTTCTTTTGCGTCTTTTTCGCTTACTGGAGCAGCTTGATTTACAAGAGTGTGTGCTGCTGAATATACCAATCCAGTTTTTCCAATATTTTCTGCAAAAGTTTTCATTCTTGCATTGTTTAATTGATCTGAAGTTGTATATTCTTCTGGTCGTGGGCCATGGTTTTTTGCATAATTTGCTTTAAAGGTGTCTTCGTTGAAATTTTCTTTCAATGTTTCTTTTGCCTTTAATCTTTCTTCGTTCATCTTAGAATCATAGTCGTATGCTTTCTTTGCGTATTTTGCTTCAACTTCAGCATTTGTCATTTTTGTTTTAAATAGTTCAGATTCTTCTTGAGCCTTTCTTACTCCCCTTTCTTGTATTCCTTTAAATCCACCTGCCTTAGAACCCAATCCTAAAATACTTGCAGATTGGAAGTTTGCACCCATTCCTTTTGCAAGTGCTCCGCCAGCAGCTGTCTTTCTAAGATCAAACGTTGCTTTTGTCCCGAAGTCAGCTGTTCTAAGAGCCATTCTAGAAGCAAATCCAAGTAGTCCTTTTTTCTCTGCTGCATTTTTTAGTCCTTCGCTTCCTGTTACTCTGGATGCGAGTCCGCCAACAACTCCACTTCCAAGAAGAGCCGCTCCTCCCATTACAGCACCACCAGCTAATCCTAGAGCCATTCCTCCTACCTTACTCAATGCTTTTCCTAAGTCACCAGAGAATTGGACTGCTAATTCTTTTGCCTTCATCAATAGGATAATAATAATTGCAAAAGGAATAATAGTTTTCATTAAGTGTTGCATAAAATCTGTACTTGTTGAAGCGTAGTAAACAGCGTCTTTTGTAAGATCAGCAAATAAAACTATTATATATAAAAAGAATATAAAAATCGGAGCGAGGAAACATGCTTTTAATAAATCATCCCACCATTTTTTATGACCAAATCCAGGGATGTCGAAAGGTACTGTGTAGGAAGCAAATGCCAGTGGTGAAAATATCATAGATATCCATAAAGAAACAACTCTTCCTACAAATAAAATTGCCACAATAAAGAACATGTATGCTGTGTAAAGAGTGATAGCTATAAGCAAAAGAGTTATAAAAATAAACATACCTCGATTATTTAAATAATCTTGTTGATTTGTTATTATTGCTTGCGGGTTGAATCCTTTTATTAGTCCTACAGAAATTGAAACTTGTCCTCCTGCACCAGCAGAAAGTTCCTGTCCATTTTCGTTTACAGGTTTTATTTGATTGTAAAATACTTTTGCCAGTATGTTTGAACTATCAATAATTACTTGAGTGAAAAACATACTAAAATTTATAAGTAAAGCAATTACTACAATATAGCCAATTAATTTTTTATTATTTGCAACACCTAGACCTAAAATTGTTGTTAATGCTATATATATAAGTGCAACTATAAAAAAGATATTTGCAATGTCTCGTATTGCTCCCCAAGCTTTTACTATAAAAATTGAAGTGTAAGAATCACCGTTTGTGGAATAATATACAAAAAAATCAAGAAAACTTCCTGCTAAACGTGCAACCCAAGCAGAAACTTGCCAAACAATATGATAAAGAAAAGCGGCAACACATCCAGCTATACCATCCCATCCTTCCATTAAAGTACAACTTAAATCATAAGGAGGAGGTTCTGACGTGGTTGTTGTAGTGGAAGATCCAACAATAATACTTTCAGTATTGTCATCAGTAGAAGTTGTAAATTCTAAAGCTTCTCTTTGAACATTTTCTACATTAATACTAATTGGAACAAAAAGAGTTGTTTCAACAGATGGCTCATACATTGTTACTATTATGTAATATGCCGTATTTGGCTCTAAGGGTAAATTGGGATAAGTTGCAACTGGAAAAGCATCAGTATGAATAGGGATAACTTGAGTTGCATCACTTGGTTGATCTGCTTTTTCATAGGTTGTGTAAAGAGTGGCATTTTCTGCTGTTACGTTATTTATTTCTGATTTTTTAACTATAGCTACAACGATAGGTCTTCCCCCGTAGTTGTTATTTGGATCAGTAATAATGACACTAAAATTAGCATAAGTTGACCTTACTGCTTCTTTTTCAATGCTTATGAATTTAGTTTCTTGAGCTTTTGCTTTATTTATTTCTGTTTTTATTGCTAATTGTTCATCATTCTTTTCAAAAATCGGAGAAATAGGCGCAAGAAAAATCCCTAGAGAGATAATGGGTATTAAAATTTTCGGTAAAAATCTTTTCATTTTTTTATTTCGCACGAAACTTCTCTTTTGTAAAAACAGAATCGTTTATTTTTTATTGAAATAATATTCGTAATCGTAATTATTTCTCAAAACCTCGGTCATACTTTGTATATTTACTATTTTAAAACTAAAATATTCATATACTGTTAATACATTATTAACAACCGCAAGTTGATAAGCAGCAATGTCTGGAAGACTTACTCTTATCTCCTTTCCATTATAACCTATATATCCAAAAATTTTCGCGAATAAGTCTGCAAGATCCCAAGCGAAGGCTGTGATATTTTGTCCTTCAACGTAACCATATCTTTTTGCTAAACTTTTATTTGCAATTATTTGTCTAGCAAAAACAGTTTCAATTCCTTCCTGAGAGTGAACGATTGCGTCGGTTGGTGGTGTCGCTGTTTGTCCTAAAGTTAGATTTCCTGTTGTCCCATTCCCTGTTCCCGTTGTCCCTGTTGTAACTTGCCCAAAAATTCCTCCGGGGTTTACTATTCCGTATATTTCACCTGCTCCTAATGGAGATATTTCAGGAATAAAATTTAAACCAGTTCCGTTGTTTCCAAAAGTTGTAAAACTTAATGTACTTCCATAAAAAGTTTTTGGGACGTCTGGTGCAACTTCAATTGTTTGAGCTACTAAACGGAAATTATATTTTGTTCCTATTGTTAATCCAGACAGGTGAAAACTTACGTTGCCATAAGAATTTGCGTTATGAATTTGTTCGCTTGAATTTACTTTTGTCCAAGAATCTTTTTGTGCTCCAACTCCTCCCACATTAATACTAATTATGTTGGTTGATGTGTCTTTTTTATATTCAAAATAAGTTTTTATTTTTTTAGTAGAACTATATGATCCTTTTAAATAAGTTGATGTTTGGCCTGAAACTAAGGCATCAACAGTCGTTACTGTCGTTTGAGCACAAGTTGGACAAGGAAGAGTTGTAAAATCCTCCACTGCTCCATAGGTAATTTTGTTTTTGTTTGAGATTATTGCGCAGTAATAATATTTTGTATTATTTTTTAGATTATTTATTGTTTGGTAAAAACTTTGATTGCTGGTATTTAAGTCTAATCTATTATCTTTTGTTGAAATCATATTGTTACCATAAATATCATTACAAAACACTGGTGGTGTTTCCATTTCTGAATATCTGAAATAAGTAGTTGTTGGAAGTTTTGGATTTAAAGTTAAATCTGGAGATCCGACTCCGTGTAAAGTTGCTCTTGTGTCTGAAACGTTGTCAGCGTTAGTTGTTGTAATTAAAAGAGCTGCTTTTGAAATAAGCGGGCTAAAAAATAAAGCCGATATTAATACTGTGAATATTATTTTTTTTATATTTTTTTTCATTTTTAATAAATACGAAGACCGTTTGATTCAAAATACCAAGCTCCATCTGCAGTGTAGTGTCCGTTTCCACAATCTACCCCGATTTCATTACAAGAATATACATTCGGGAATACTCTGCTTCCGTCTGAATAAGTTGAATATCCTCCCCAACTAGAATAATTACTATCTCCAATCATAAAAGCACTTCCTAAGAATGTTTTTTTGTTTGTTGACCCTGCTGGATTTAATGCTTCTTTATTTTGATAATTAGATAAGTTGCTAAAAGTTATTCCTGAGATTGCTGGAATTGGTGCATTTGGAAGAAGTTGTCCTCTTGTGTAGTTATTGTAATCATATAATATTGGGAAAGGATACGTCGGTCTTTTTACAAAAGATATTTGCCATGGGTTTTGTCCAATCCAAGTATTGTATATTTCTTGTTCGCAGCCATTTGGACCTTTTAGAAGATCATTCCAAACATAATTTCTTTCATCGTTGGCTTGTTCGTATAAATTACTTATACTTGCAATATCATCACCACTTACTAAATTTAATGATATTCTAGAAAATTGTCTTACCTCATAACTTGTTGATGAAAAATCAGAATAAGTTCCGTCATCTATTCCCTCTTTTAACTTTTTAAGTTTTGTAATAGTTTCATTTTGAATAGCGATTCTGTCTTCATTGTTTTTTATCATTTCTTTATATCCTTCAGCCTTTTTGAATTTTTCAATAGACTCTCTCCAAGAAAATGGCATTTTATAAAAATCTTTAAAGTATAAATCTGACACTGTTTTGTATTTACTAAACATTGTTTTTACAAATTTAAACGAATCTTCAGGTTTAAGCTTGTGCTCATGTTCAGTGTCTCCCCAGCCTGTCATGTGTGTTAGGTTGTTTAAAAAACCTACTAAGTAATCACTGAGTTGTTTTCTTTGATCTTCTAGAAGCGCAATTTCAAAAGCTGTGCCAGAAAGTCCTGTTGGGTCAAGTGTTCCAGCTAATGATCCTGCGATTTGATCTGTTTCTGATGCTGGTATTTCAGTTTTCATTCCATCTAATATTTCACCAAGAACTGCTTGTGATTCGTTTTCCCATCCTGGATGTGGTCCAGGCATACAATAGTCAACTTGGTAAATGGTTCTTACTAAGGCATCTAATTCTTTATTGTAAGATTCTAGTTTATCAACATATGTTCTTTGTTCGTCTATTAATGCTTGAGTAAGATCTGTTTCTAGATTAAAGTTTGGATTGTTTTGAATCCATGGTGTTATGTATTGGCTCGCAAATTGCGTGCCAGTTACTGGACTTATTGGAGGGAAAAGAGGACCAAGATCAATTTGTTCAGAAG
>JBAQNK010000010.1:0-5132 GCA_049303695.1 Minisyncoccia bacterium
CGCACGAGGCACATGAGCTTAGAGATGAAGACGGAAAAGGAGTAAGAGATGCAGTTTTTAAAGTAAATAATTTAATAGCTGGGGCTTTGGTTGGTAAAGATATTCTTAATCAAAAAGAAATAGACAGAATAATGATTGAGCTTGACGGGACGCCCAATAAAGATAATTTGGGTGGTAATTCTATGATCGGAGTTAGTATTGCCTGTGCCAAGGTTGCAGCGAAAGTTTCTGGTGAAGAAATTTTTGAATATTTAAGAACTCTTAAAGAAATAAAACCCTCAGGTAAAGTTCCACATTTATATATGAATTTAATAAATGGTGGGAAACATGCGAAAAATGACTTAGCTTTTCAAGAGTATCATGTTGTCTCTGACGTTCAGGATGTTGCTGAAGCGGTTTCTATGGGAGTTAATATACAAAATTCTTTAAGAGAAATAATTAAAAAAGAATTAGGCGATGATTCACTTGTATTAGGGGATGAGGGAGGTTTTGCTCCTAAAATAAACGATATTAGAAAACCGCTTGAATTTCTAAGTATGGCTATAAAGGAAAATAATTTAGAAGGAAAAGTCAGGCTAGCTCTTGATGTTGCGTCTTCTTCTTTTTATGAAAATGGAAAATATAAAATAGATGGAAAAGAAGTTTCAAAAGAAGGTTTGATGGATATTTATGATTCTCTGATAAGAGAATTTAATTTGTTTTCAATAGAAGATCCTTTTGATGAAGAAGATTTTGATAGTTTCAGAAAATTAAAAGAAAATCACGAAGAGTTGATAGTTATGGGAGATGATTTAACTGTTACAAATAAAATTCTTTTACAAAAGGCGATAGATAAGAAAAGTATTAATGCTATGATTATAAAACCAAATCAAATAGGCACGTTGACTGAGACACTAGAAACGATGCAATTAGCAAGAGAAAATGAGATAGAATTAATTGTAAGTCACAGAAGTGGGGAGACAGATGATGATTTTATTGCTGATTTAGCTTATGCTTTTGGATGTTTTGGTTTAAAATCTGGTTCACCCTTAAAATCAGAAAGAAAAGTGAAATATGATAGATTAAAATTAATAACTCAATTAAAATAATAAAATAAAAATAAAATGACAAGTAAATCACAAATAATTGCAACTATTGGTCCAGCAAGTAGAGAAAAAGAAATGATAAAAGAAATGATAATGCATCAGATGGATGTAGCGCGTTTGAATTTTTCTTGGGGAACCCACGAGTGGCATGCTGATACTATTAAAAATATTCGTGAAGCCGCAAAAGAATGCGGAAAAATTATTCCAATTATTCAAGATCTTTCTGGGCCTAGAGAGCAAGATGCAAATGGACATAAATTTGGTGGAGAAGGGGATGCGAATGAGCAGATTACTACAGAGAAAGATATAAAAGATCTAGAGTTTGGGATTGCTCAAAATTTAGAATATGTTGCGCAGTCTTTTGTCGGAACTGCTAAAGATGTCGCTTTTTTAAAAAAGATAATTAAAGAAAAAGGTGGGAATCAAAAAGTTATTGCAAAAATAGAAAGAAAATTAGCTTTTGAAAATTTAACTCCAATTATTAAAGGGTCAGATGCTGTAATGATAGCGCGAGGGGATTTGGGTAATGAATTTCCCCTTGAACAAATTCCTTTTATTGAAAAAGAAATAATAGAAAAATGTAAGAAATATAAAAAGCCAGTGATAGTTGCAACTCAGATGATGCTTTCTATGACGACTAATTCTACACCAACAAGAGCTGAAGTTACCGATGTTGCTTTTGCGATAATAAATGGAGCGGATGCTGTGATGCTCTCTGAAGAGAGTGCTTCTGGGAAACATCCATTAGAAGCTGTAGGAATGATGGAAAAAATAATCCTTGAATCGGAAAGGTATTTAATGAAGAAAAATCAAAAGAATATCCTTTAAAACTGTGCGGGATACGAGAATCGAACTCGTGTCTAATCCTTGGGAAGGATTCATTCTACCACTAAACCAATCCCGCTTAGTATAGATAATATCACTTTTTCTATTTTTAAAAAATATGATATTATTAGTTTATTAAAAATAATAATTTAAAAATTTTATGAAAGATATAAAAATATATTCAACTCCAACATGTCATTTTTGTCACATGGCAAAAGATTTCTTTGATGAAAATAAGATTGCTTATACAGAATATGACGTAGCAAGTGATCTAGAAAAAAGAAAAGAAATGGTTAATTTAACTAGTCAGATGGGTGTGCCTGTTATTGTAATAGACGGAGATTGGGCAGTAGGATTCAATAAAACTGAAGTTGCAAGAAAATTAGGGCTTATTTAAATTATTTTGTGCCTTTACTCCAAATCGAATTGATGCGTATTCTTTTGGACGTGTTTTATCTTGGAGAACTGTTTATTTTGTGCCCCCACTCCGAATCGAACGGGGATCTATTCCTTAGGACGGAACTGTTCTATCCATTGAACTATGGGGGCAATGTAAATAATCTAACACGAAAAGTCAATTTTTAGAAATTGGCTTTTTTAATTGTCTATGCTAAAATGTTCCCATGGATCCTGAATTAAAACAATTAATGCAAGCAAATTTAACTCTTACTGAGGAAAATAACAGAATGCTTAAGCATATTAGGCGTTCACAAAAAATAGCTTCTTTTATGCGTTTTATTTATTGGATAATAGTTATTGGTATAGCTGTCGGATCTTTTTATTTCCTTCAACCTTACGTAGACAATATAACAAATTTCATAAAAGATACCGGTACTACTTTTAATAATATTAAAAATATTTTACCAAAATAAGCCGAGGTAGCTCAGTTGGTAGAGCGCTCCCCTGAAGAGGGAGATGTCACCAGTTCAACTCTGGTCCTCGGCACATAAATAAAAATACCCCGTAATGGGGTATTTTTATTTTTTAGATAGATTTTATTTTTACACTAGTTTTCTTTTCTTTATCTATCTTTTGGAGTTTGATAGTAAGAAGACCATGTTTTTCTGTGGCTTCTGTTTCTTCTGGTTCTATTTCTTGTGGTAGGAGAATTGTTCGTGAAAATATTCCCCAATACAATTCTTTGCTGAAATAATTTTCTTCTTCTACTTTTCTACTTTCTTCGCGTTTACCACGAATGTTTATCATGTCGCGAGAAATTGTAAGCTCTAAATCTTCTGGTTTTACGCCGGCAACCATGGTTTGAACTATTATTTCTGTTGGTGTTTGATAAACATCAACAGCTAGTTCTGCTTCTTCGTTTTCTTCCTCCATCCAACCATTACCACTTTTGTCTTCTTTGACTGGAATTTTTTTTAATTCTTCGTTATTGTCTTCTGCTCGAATACTTCCAGTTAACTTTTCAAAAAAACTTCTTTTTTTATTATTTATCATATTTTTTTTATTTTTATTATTAATAAGCGATGTTAATTTTTCGATTCATTCTTCTTAATTTTTCAAAGAGTAACATGATGATAATCGTTACGACCCACAAGAAAGCGAATACTCTCAAAAAGTTGCTTCCATTATTCTCCATTATAAAAAAATTAAAGATACTATGCAAGGCAATAGCGAAAACAAGTCCTATAAAAAGTGATATTCTTCTCCAAGGTAATTTCATATTAAATGAAAGCCCTAATGCTATACCCACAATTCCACTTGAGACTGCGTGCAAAAGAGTAGATCCTAAAAACCTAAGTTGTCCTGTAAGTAAACTAACAGTAGCTTGGTTTAAAGATAATGGTTTTATTAAAAACAATGTATTTTCAAGAGCTGCAAAACCCAAAGCTGCAGTAATTAGAAAAATTGCCCAATCTATTGGTTCGTTTATATATTTTGTTCGATATACGATTACTATGACAGCGATATATTTAATTATTTCTTCTATTGTTGCCCAGCTGATTATTTGTAATTGGTGAGAATCTACATTGGCTTGAATAAATTTTTGAATAGGCAAGACAAAAATAACTGAAATCATACCAATAATAAAACATATAGTTAGCAAACCTTTTGGCTCTGGTCTTTCTTTATTTTCTTTTAGCCAAAACCACAACCAAAAAAGGGAAGGGACAATTCCACCAAGAAGAGCTAATGCTAAAATTTTTGGATCATTAATCATTTTTTGTTGAAATAGGCCACTTTTCAACTATTAATAATTTTTTATTTTCAGCTGGTATCATAGACCAAATTTCTTCAGTTACGAAAGGCATAAAAGGATGCAAAATTTTTAGAATCTTATCTAAGGTATGTAATAGAAATTGTTTTCTTGATATTATTTCTTCTGTTTTTCCATTTTCAAATATTTTCTTACTATCTTCAAGAATAACGTCAGCTAAGGTGTGCCAAGTATATTGATAAATTTTTTCAGAAGCTAAATGAAATCTGTATTCTTCCATGTCTTTTGTAATATCTACCATTACGTCATGTCTCTCTTCTCCGAATTTTCTGTCTTTCTCGGTATATTTTTCGAATCTTTCTTCGACGAGTTCAGTATCTTTTGTATTTTCTAAAATAAAACGGGTTATGTTCCAAATTTTATTTGCAAAGTTTTTATAACCTTTTATTTTATTTTCATCAATTCTACTATCAGTACCAGGTGCTGTACCTGTGACGAGCGCAATACGTCCTGCATCAGCACCAAACTTCTGTGCGATATCAAGTGGGTCGATTCCATTGCCGAGAGATTTGGACATTTTTCGTCCCTGACCATCACGAACTGTACCATGAAGATAAATAGTTTTGAATGGAATTTCTCCTAGAACATACTCACTCATCAAGACCATACGAGCAACCCAAAAGAAAAGAATTTCACTTCCAGTTTCTAGTACGTCGGTAGGGTGATAAGTTTTTAAATCTGTAGTTTGTTCTGGCCATCCAAGAGTTGAAAATGTCCACATACCAGATGAGAACCAAGTGTCGAGTGTATCTTCATCTTGTTTCCAACCTTCACCTTCTGGGGCCATAACTCCGCAGTAAACCTCGTCTTCACTACTTGCCGTGAGCGAAGTCGAACGGTACCAAACAGGCACACGGTGACCATACCAGATCTGTCTAGAAATACACCAATCACGCAAGTTTTCAATCCAATGAAAGTATGTCTTATCAAAATATTCAGGAATAATTTTGATCTCACCATTTTTTAACGGTTCACGCATTAATTCTTTT
>JBAQNK010000011.1:0-9305 GCA_049303695.1 Minisyncoccia bacterium
TCGTCTAATGGTTAGGACGGATCCTTCTCAAGGATTAAATTCGGGTTCGACTCCCGGTAGGGTCACAAAAGCGAGAATTCAAAAAGACTGGACTGCTCCAGTCTTTTTCGCTTTTGTGAAGACGGAAACATATTTTTCTAGCAAGAAAAATAGTTGAGTCCGGGGCTGGAAAATTTGCTTTCGACGGAAAGCAAATTATTGTGGCTCACATAATCCTCGCATGCGAAGCATACAAATAAAAATTTAAATTATTTAACTTGAGACAAATTAAAAGATTCGTAGATGCGATCGGAGATTTTTTCTCTATCTTCAAGCACATCTAATAACACAGAAACATAAGGCATCGTAACAATTTTCCCATCTGGTCTGTCATATTGAAAAGGTTCGCTTCCCTCTTTTTTATATTTTTCCATTAATTCTTTATTTGTTTTAGTATAAAAAGTGCCATCAATAATTATTCCTACTATTACCCCATCCAAATATATCCCATATCCACTAAACAAAACCTTGCGACTAATGCCGTCAATATGCCCCAAAACATCTTCTGTTATATATTCCGCAAACCCTTCATCGCGAGCCATAATTTTATTATATCATTTTCATAATTTTAATATTCCTACATTCTGCAGAATGTTAGAATGTCTTAATAAATTTAACAAATGATTTTCCATAAGGAGAAAGCGAATGCGTTACTTCTCGACCCATATATTTTTTATTCAAAAGCCCAGCGTGAACCAAAGAACGGGTATGCTGAGAAATAGTTTTAAAATTTGCATTAAGTAAGTCAGCAATTCCCTCAACAGTAATACCGTCGTTATCACTTACAATAAATAATATTGAGATACGTCTATGGTTTGCGGCACCCTTAAAATAACGCTCTAGTTGTTTTGATGTTTTTGTCATATTAAAATTATATCATGCTTTTTAAGCATTCGCACATTCTGCAGAATGTAGGAATAAACTATGTGGGTGAGATTGGGTTAAGTGAGTTTGTGGGATGGGGTTAAGATTCTTCTGAAATCATTAAAGCGGTGGTGGCATCTAATCCAGTTTTGATTTAGCGAAATCATGTCGCGCAACCGTCCTTACAGCGCGACCTTTAAATCATTTTCACAAGAACGATTCTTACGAGTTATAAATAATAGTTTTCCGGGAATTACATCTTTTAATATTAAATGACTATCTTCATCATTTTTAAGAGATCTCTAAGTATTAAATATTTCTTTATTCATTATTAATATTTTTTATATCAATTCTTTAGGAAACTCTCCATTAACGGCTGGAACATAAACAACAAAATTACCATTAATCATCCCTATAGGATAAAGACCTGCTTCCCATAATGGAATCACATTTATAAAATTTCCATTAGGATATTTCTCCTTATAATCTTTAATATTTAAAGCTAAAATATCTGCAAGTGCAAAAGTTACATAATCTTTAACACAATTTTTGGCAAATTTTGTACGTTCATAGGAGCCACTACTATTTTTATATTCATAATCTACGATTTGATTAAAAGCTGTGTTTTTAATGGAACTAAAAACACCACTCCAATTAAATTTTTTTAAAAAAAGAGAAGCTGGAATTGTCCCATTAATTGTATTACTAATATCAGTACTATACCAATCAAAGTCATTAATTACATCACAAACAGTAGTATAAGTAATTTTATAGACAAAATTTAAATCAAAATCTTCGCTAATAGAAACAACAGCTGTGTTGTGAATATTATTAAAAATTGAAACCCAAGTAGCCTCTCGAGTAGTGTGTGCTGCCATAATTCCATCTTTCGCATTTTTTAATTGTCTATATTCAATACCAGCATTTATATTAAATGCCTTTAATATCTTATATATTTTTTCATCAATATCCTTACGTTTTAAATCTAATTTAGGATGAAACCATTGTATATTTTTAATACGTTCAATATAAGTATCTACACTGGTCTTCACTTCTTTTTGTAATTCTTGTTTATATGTCATATTTTTATATTATCATAATTAATTAATAAATTATCATTTAAAAAAATTCCAACATAACAAAAACGATTCTTTCTACTTAAAAAACTCTTAGTGTTTAATATTAAACACTTTATCTGGAACAATAATAGCTCCTTCTTTTTTTACTATATTAATAACAAATTGAATTTTTCTTTTAAAACAAATCGGATCATTTTGAAAATCATTACTCCATTCTTTCATCCTAAGGATATTTACTGATTTTATCAACTCATGTAAATCAATTTGGGAAATAGACACAATATCACCATGTTTATTTTGCTTTAAAATTTTTTCCAATCCTTGTGCCTTTTCTTTCAATATTTCTGGAATAACAAACAAACCACCAGATAGTGAGAAAAAATGAGTTAATGAATTTCTTAAATCTCTTATTTTAGTAGAATTGAGCTTTGAAAACCTTACTTCATTCTTTTTATAATAATCGTTTTTATCATTTAGCATAAAAGAATTAATAAACTTCTTTAAATTATTGTTATCCATTGTGTTTCGTCTCAACTCATCTTCATTATCCGTTTCCTTATCATATGCAGTATTTAAAGAATATATAACTTCTAAGCTCGCAAATAAAACAATCATCTGTGATCTAACTGGAAAACTAAAAGTTAATTTATCTGCTATTTTTTCTGGATGTTCTTTAAAATTGTATTTAAAATCAAGATTATTCTTTTTTATTATATCACTTAAAAAAACAACAAAATCCATTATTTCTAAATAACTTTCTTTTATACTATCTAATTTTATATTAAACTCTAGAATATTTTTTATCTCTTTTTCAATTTCCATTAGAAAAGTAAAAACTGGCGTGATGTCTGGAGAAATAACGATCTTTTTTCCATCAAAAAATAAATGGGTACTTTTTTGTTGTTTTAATTTATTCAACATAAAAATTATTTTTTATCATATTTTTTATGACAGCTAGAACACAAAAACTTAAAATATTTATCAATTGGTTTATGTTTTAAAATAATTTCTTCTTCTACTTTTTTTAAATTATTTATTACTAATTCATTTTTAGGATTATTTCTGTATTTCTTAAGCACTTTTTCTATGATAGTCTTTCTTTCACTCCCAATAATATGAGCCGCTTCTAATTCCCTTTTATTGCCACATTTTTGACATTTATGATCTAACTCTTTTTTTCTTTTTTTGGTCATAACTTGAATAACATTCCTTATTCTAGGACCTATAAATTTATTATATTCTTCTGTTGTACAAGTTATTTTTACCATATAATTTATTTAATTATTTTCTATTTATAGAATAATATAAAATAAGGTAACTTATCTATTCCTATATAATTAAACATTTTATAATTTGCACGACGAGCAGTTGAAGATAATTGATGCATTTTTAAATTTTTCTTTGGAATGAATGGATAAAATCTTATTTCTTGATGTTTGACTTTTTTATCCTCCCAAATAAAATTTGTAATAAGTGGTGGAGTTATAAAACCAGATTTTAAAACTTTCTCTATAATATCCCATCCTGCACCAAAAATTTGGTTCTTCGGTTTAGATTGATTTGTCTTTACCTGTGCACGAAAATTACAACCAATACATTGAACATCATATAAAGGATAATTAGGTGGTAAAATCATTAACTTTTTACCACAATTTGGACATAGAACTTTATCTACGACATCTAATTCCCCACTATCTCCTGATTCTTTATTTTTAGACATACTAGGATTAGATCATTTTTCAAAAAGAAACACAACAAAAAAATCTTTTAAGATAATGTATTATAGTTACGGATTTTCAAAAGGACGGTTCTTCTGAGTCAAAAAATTTATAGTTTATAAATTTTTTGACTAATAGTTTTTAAACTAGTTTCAATTTTAGAATATTTTGTTCCATTTTCTCTATAAAAACAGTCTTCTATTTTTAAATTTTCCATAATAAAACCATTGTATCACTTTTTATATATTATGTTATATTAATATAATGTCATACCCATTAATTATTCTAGGAGCTGGAGCCTCTCACGATTATTCTTCAAAAGGTAAACATGCACCTTTAACTAATCAATTAATTGAAAATGATCACTTGCGATCTGACCTTCTTAAAAAATACATAGGAGCCGGTAGTTTACTTTCAGAAATTGGAAGCAAAATAAAGAAAGGAACACGAACTTTTGAAGAAGTTTTAACAGATTTCCAAAATGAAATGAGTGGCTCAATTGAACTTCAACAACAATTTGTAGCACTAGCATTTTATTTACAAGAATTATTTGAAAAAATTTCCATAGAAGATTCTTCAGAAGAAGTCATAAGAAAACATGAATTTAATAATTATCAAATCCTTATTAATAATATTTATAGATATTGTTCTGGTAATGCGTGTATTGTTACCTTCAACTATGATAGTTTGTTTGAAAGAAATCTCAGAGATAAAGCTCCCTCAAAAATGAGTGACTACATACAAAATAGTATTAAAATAATAAAATTACACGGTTCACACAATTGGGTATATGTGAATCATAAAGAGTATTTACCACATGGAAGTATCGGGCTTTCTGCTTTTCAAGTAAGCTACAAATACCCTGATTTCTTCATCAAGATTAAAGACGACGGTAGAATGCCAGAACACCAACCATCCATGAAAAAGATGATTGGAAGTGAAAACTATTTAACTTTTCCTGCAATAGCAGTTCCATTAACAGGAAAAGATACTTATATATGCCCTCCTGCACATATAGCGATACTGGAACGAGAATTGGACAACATCGATCGTATACTCATTGTAGGATGGAAAGCAGGAGATAAAAAACTTCTTGAAACTATTAAAAAACATCCATCTTTCAGGCAATGTAAAATACTTGTGATTTCCGGTAGTTTTCAGGGAGCAAAAAAAATAGTCTCAATAATAAAAACTGAGCTAGAGACATCTTTGATCGAAGCATATAACGGTAATTTCTCTGACTTTATGGGAGATAATTTAAGCGCAGAGTTTTTTAAATAGAAGAAATTTTTTTTGCAAAACTTATTTGATTTAAAATCTGATTCCAATTTGAGACCACTTGGGTCACCAATTAGTACTAGCACGAGTAGAATATAAAAAGAGTGTATCTTTGATAGATACACTCTTAATAAATTGAAATTTCGAACTATTTACCAGATTCTAATATTTCGACGATTTTTTTCAGTGCTAGGTATTTCACTTTACATTCAAAATATGAATTTTCATACACATCTTTTAGCTGATCCAGCGTATTTGCCTTGTTAAATTTATCCAATGCTGTAGTGTTCCACATCTTTACTATATTATCATCAATAGTTTCAGATATTCCCAATGTCTTTTTTTTATGGTAAATATTTGCAAACTGTATTAATTCAGTTGATTGTTTTAGCTCTTCAATCATTCGTTCTTTAACTACCTTATGAAAAAGTTTTTCATTGGTTTTATCACCTTGCTCAGATATTTGCTTATATGCAGTGATTGCTTGATCAAAAGTTTTTATCTGTTTAAGTAATTGATCAATTGATCTCTGCACATTCGGTCCACCGTTTCTTCTATAAAAGATGATATTTTGTACCTGTAATGCATATTCGAAAGTATCAGATAACTTTATCATACCGTGATAGGCAAGATGTTGTAGTTCTTCGGCAATATGACCTGTTGAAAATGCATCAATATAACCATCGGTTAAATCTGATACTCCAGAATAAATCATTGTACCCCTGAAATCATACATATGATAATAAGCTGAGAATACAAACCATAATGAAAAATAAGTACCTATAAATTTTGAATTGGTTTTTGCCAATTCATTATTGTAAAGATCTCTTGCTTTATTAGCTATATCTTTAATTTCAAAATGGCGTGCATGAGTAAAATTAAATTCATAGCCAAGTTCATGTATTAATTGCAATTCAGACATGCCTAGCTTTTTAGAAAGAAATTCGATTCTTTCGTTCCGATTGATTGGATTAATTTTTTCCATATTTAATTGTTTTTAAGTTACAAAATTATTTTTTATTAGTATAACATAAATAAATACTTTTGTAAAAGTATTTATAATTACATTAGACGAGTTGCAATAATCCCCTTTCCGAGCGCCCGAGAAGGGTGGAATTCTCAAAGAGGTCACCTTTTATAACTAGCACAAAGAATATACTAAATATTAAAACAACCAACTAAAAAATCTTTTAACCCAACTTTGTTTTTCTACTTTAACTGAATTCGTTGAAGTTGTATTTATAGTTTTATCTTCAACTTGTTTTTGTGTATTACTAACTGGAATTTTATATTCAGGAGCTGGAACAGTTTTTCCAACGCCATCTTCACTTTTTATACTTTTAATTGGCTCTATTGGTTGAGCAACTCCTTTTGATCTATGACAATGATATTCCCCAGTAGACAACCCCCAACTTGGACAATTTGTTCTACAAGTATGACAACCAGAAGAATCAGTTCTTCCAGGGTGAGCAAAAGAAATACTTGGAATAATAAAAGCTGAAATTATTAAACTAAAAATTATTTTTTTCATAAATTTATTGTATCGAACACGTATTCTTCCCCATCGCTGCGTAAAGTCCACACCAGCTGAAAATTGCTTCAAAGATACAAAATCCTGAAAGGAAAATAAGAATTGAACTCCAAGCTGTCGTGATAGCGAGTATTAATAATAATACACCTAACACTGCGCGAATTATGCGATCGCGTTTGTTTATATTTTTTGAAACTCTTTGGATAGATTTCTTTGCAAAAAATCTCATTGCCAATTTATATATGAATCCAAAAATAAATGATATTAAATAAACAAAAAGAATATATCCGAAACCGATTGGCGAGAAAATAAAGCTGAATGGTGATTCATTGAAAAAATCTTTTTTAATTTTTGGAATTAAATTTATAGTATTCTTCATTTCTTTCCAATCAAAAGATTCTTTCTCTCCTATAGCTAGGGAATATTTGCTGTCATTGTTTGCGCTCCAAACATAAATATCATATTTTCCTGCTTCTACATGAGCTTTATATTCAGGACCTTTCAAATATGTATCAAAGCCAAACGGTTCAAAAAATCTTTTCCATTCAAAATGCGCTCCATCAAGGAATGCTATCGGCGCATTCATTTTGTCATCTTTTATGACAATTGCATAAACATTCGTCGTTTGGTCTTTAATCTTTGGAACTAAAACATTCACATATAAATCAAAAGGCTTGTCTGCATTTATGCGATACATTTGTGAATCGCCTTGTAATTTTGAATAAAAAGCTTTTGATATTTCTGGATCAATGACTGAAGTTTCCTTTTGCTCTGTAATTCTAGGCTGATGAGCAAATACAAAAACTGGCACAAATACTAATAAAGCTGCTAAAACAAACAATAAATTTTTTAATTTCATTTTTTTATTATATCACCTATAAACCAAAAAACTAAACCATTTTATGTGGTTTAGTTTTTTGGTTACCTTTGAGAAAAAATCTTATTTTTTCTTTTTAGGTTTTTTGACCTCTTTTTTTCTACTATTATTTCCTTTTGCCATAATTTTATTATTATAACATTAAAAATAGAAAGTACGGAAGTTTTCGCCTGTGGACACTGAGCTCTGTTGTCCACCAGAAAATTTTTGTATTTTCTATTTTTCAAGGTCTAAAACTTCATCAATACGAATCTTTTTAACAAAATCTGGCACGTGAGAAACAAGGATTAATGCCCCTTTATATTTATTTATAGCTTCAGCAATTACAGGAATATGACGAAAATTTATATGATTCGTCGGTTCGTCTAAAATAAGAAGTCCGGGACGTTCAAGGACCAAGCGAGCAAATGCGACGAGCCCTTTCTGCCCCTCAGAAAGGGCTCCTATTTTCGTGCGAATCAATTCCCCTATAATCAAGAAACTCGCTGCTGTGGCACGCATATGCTCTTCGTTTAGAGGTACGCCACCTGATAACATCGCACTTGCAAGTGATTCATAAACAGTATGATCAAAATTCAAAGTTGAAAAATCTTGCCTGTAATAACCCACGCGAATACCTTCCAATATTTTCACTCCCGCGTCTGTGCCATTCGCAAGATGTTCCAGCAAAGTACTTTTACCAATACCATTCGGACCACTCAACAATAAATGCTGATTTTTTTTTATTTTTAAATTCGCTTTGCGTTTTACTATTTTCCCATTCTTTGCATTCATTATTGAAAAAGAATTTATGGTAATAATGTCTCCATTAATATCTTCCTGACAAGGAATAGTAAAAGCCTTAATGGTTTTATCCTCTTTTCGCACATCCACAATATCTTCCTCAAGTTCTTCTGCTTTTTCACGCATGCGCTTGGCAACCAAGCGAAGCTGTCCGCCTTTATGTGCGAAAACATTGGCTTGATCTTTCTTTGCCTGAATTTCTTTCGCAAGCTGAGCATTCTTCATATTTTCTTTTTCAACTCGCGCTGTGATTTCTCTCAAAACATTTTTATAGTTCCCTGTGTATTGTTCAACTTTTTTTGTATAAATATCTAAATATAAAACTCCGTCTGAAAATGCATTTAAGAAATCGGCATCGTGAGAAATAACCACAACTGTTTTGTCATATTTAATTAAGAAATCTGTCAGGTGAGCGATTCCTGCATGGTCAAGATTATTCGTAGGCTCATCAAGCAAAAGCAGATCTGCTTCTTGGATAAGTGCAGAAGCTAAAAGTATGCGTGCAAGCTGTCCACCAGAAAATGTTTTCAAAATTCTGTCATGAAGTTTCGTATGCGCTTTTAAATTCACAACCTCAAGAACATCATCAATGCGTGGGTCTATATCATAAACTTTTTTATCAAAACATTTTTCAAAAAATTCACGGACCGTGAGTTTCAAATCTTCTCTTGGAATAACTTGTTTGGCTGTAGCAATGCTTAATTTATTATTTGTGATGATACTGCCTGATTCTGGTTTTATGGTTCCAGCGATAAGTCCGAACATCGTACTTTTACCAGCACCATTTTGTCCCATTATCGTAATCTTTGATCCGCGACGCAAAGGAAAACTCACATCTTCTAAGATGGGTTTATTTGGACCATATTCAAATGAAACAGAATCAAATCTGAGTATTGTCTCGTTTTTCGACATGTTGTATGAGGATACACTATTTTAGCTTAAATAGAAAGGACTTATTGGCATTTTACTTTTTCTCATTGACTATTTATTATTATTTGTTACTATGAAGGTGAATATCCTTGTTTTATAGTCCTTAAAGTTTTTTTTAAGGGGTTTAAATTAAACTTTATTTACTTTATTCATTTGTTACTTTTTTCATGTTTGTTAAGGATGTTTGTTATTTGTGTTTTTAATTT
>JBAQNK010000012.1:0-4696 GCA_049303695.1 Minisyncoccia bacterium
TCAGGATTCTTTTCCATCATTTTTATAGCCATATCTATTTGTGCTTCTGGTACGCCTTGCATTCGAAGCATTTTTTTAAGTAAAAAATTTTTAAACATGTATTAATAATAAACTATTCATCTAAAATATCAAAATCGTCCCCATTTTCAATCTTTACAGAACTTTTGTTTCTACGGAGAAAATAAACAATTCCGCCAGAAACAATTAAAAGACCACCTAAGCCTATAAACAATAAATAATTATTTGAATTCGTTTCCCTTCCTACGTCACTTTCTATTGCTGTCGCCAATAAATTTTCAACAGGCATTCCCTCTTCAAAGATTTCATTTTTTATTAAATTACTACTTTTAACATATGTTGCAGAACTTTCAGAAGAAACAAAATCATCTGATAACATAGATTGCCCATAATTAAAAACTGTGTCTCCCGCAGACGAAAGAAGTTTTAAATTATTTTTATCACTTAAAGTAAAACCTGTGATTTTACCTGAAATTATCATCTGCTTTTTTGGAATAATTACACTATTTTTCGGAAAAACAAAAATTTTTCTATTTGCACTCAATGCCCATTTTGAAATATCAATTTCGTAATTTGAATTGTTTGTAAGCTCAACAAAAAAATCTTTTTCATCTCCAACCTGAGAAATTGATACGGTTAAAGGCACAACTTTAATTATCATTTTACTAATAATAAGAGGTGTATCAGAAAACTGATTAGAATAATATTCCATAGATACAGAATATTCTCCAGCATAAAGATAAATATGATTAAATTTTTCAAAATTATTTATTTGTTGATATGAACCACCATCACCAAAATTCCAAAATATTTTTCCAAGAACAACATTCTCATTTGAATACCCAATAATACTAGAATTAAATTCTAAAGGTTGCCCTATGAAAGCTAAAGTTTTGGTTAAAATTTTAGCTTTCATAGTAGAATTTTTTATGACAGTTGTTTCAACTGTATCAGAACCACCAGAAGGATCTTCGTCTGTGTTTATATCTGTATTGTTTTCTTCTTCAGTATTATTTGTATTATTTCCATTTCCAGATGAAATTACATTAGATGCTCCCGGAGTAGGGATAGCTGGTACCCATTCTCCATTAATTAATTGCAGAGAATTCCCATCACCTGCTGCGCCTTGTGAAGAATCATAAGTTACTGATGATATCGGAGATAATTTATCACCATTATTAATTTCAACTTTTCCACTTGTATTAGATAAACTAAAACTAGAAGTAAATAAATTCCCAGAATTTTCCCATTTAGATACAAAAACAGAAATCTGCGAAGTAGGCGCTATAATCCCATACTCACCTTGATGTAAAACTTCAGAACCAGAATATTTAACTATCCCATGATTAGAAGTTGAATTGCTAATTAAAAGTTTAAGTGTAGTAAGATCAATATCATTATTATCTCCATTGTAAACTTCAATCCAATCAATATCAGCACCATCTAAATCATACATAACTTCATTTATAACTACACTCGCACTAGCATATTTAAAACCAAATAAAAATAAAACACCTGCTAAAACAAAAATTATTTTTTTAGACATATATTGTTTTTAATATTTTATAAAATGTTATATAATCATAACATGAAAAAAATAGATTTTTTAGCAATTGGGGATATTGTTATAGACGCTTTTATAAAATTAAAAGATGCTCATGTTCATAAAGGCATTGATGATTCTGAAAGCTCAGAATTGTGTGTTCGCTTTGGAGACAAAGTTCCTTATGAATCTGTGGATGTTATAAATGCTGTCGGCAATAGTCCAAATGCTGCAGTCGCAGCCGCAAGACTTGGACTTTCATCTGCTGTTATCACTAATATTGGTAATGACTTAAACGGGAAAGATTGTTTAGCTTCTTTAAAGAAAGACAAAGTAAATACTAAATTCGTTCATATAGAAAAAAATAAAAAAACAAATTATCATTATGTACTTTGGTATGGAGTTGAAAGAACTATTTTAATAAAACATACAGAATTTGATTATAAACTTCCAAAACTTCCTGAAATAGGATGGATTTATCTAAGCTCTCTTGCAAACAATTCTCTAGAATATCATTTAGAAATCGCAGAATATTTAAAAAAGAATCCAAAGACAAAACTCGCTTTCCAACCTGGAACTTTCCAGATAAGCCTCGGCGCAGAAAAATTAAAAGATATTTATGCACGCACAGAGATATTCTTCTGCAACGTAGAAGAAGCCGAGAAAATATTAGGAATTAAAAATAAAGATATTAAAATTCTTTCCACTGGTATTCATAAATTGGGACCAAGAATAGTTTCAATTAGCGACGGACCAAATGGAGCTTATGCTTCTGACGGAGAAAATATTTATTTTACACCAATGTATCCTGACGTTGCAGAACCAATTGATCGCACAGGCGCTGGAGATGCATTCTCTTCCACCTTCACCGCCGCTCTAGCTCTCGGGAAAACTTTACCTGAAGCATTGTCTTGGGGACCAATTAATTCTATGTCTGTAGTCCAAAAAATCGGCGCACAAGAAGGTTTGCTCTTAAAAGAAAAATTAGAACAATATCTAAAAAATGCTCCTAAAAATTATAAAATAAATAAAATATAAATTTATGGTTGAACCTTTTGAAATTTGGAAAAGAGAAATAAGTGAAGAAAAAATTAAAGATATAAAATCTTCTATTAATAAATTAGAAAAGGTCGGAAAAGATTCCACGCCTGTAAAAAATATAATTGGTAATTCTGGAACAATACTGGAAGAAATAGAAAAAGAAGTTAACGCTCATAATTCAACTGAAGCACTGGATTCTGAAGAAACTCTTTTGAAAGAAAACAGCATTATAGGAACAAATCTTGATGATCAAATTAGTAAAATTCAAAAACTAAAAAAAGAAGGTAAAAAAGCTGAAATAGAAAAACTTATAGAAAATAATTAATTTTTTCTTTTTAGAACTTTTTTAACTGCTTCTTTTATTGAGTCTTTCCCCATGCCATAATGTTCTATCAATTCATCTGGAGTTCCTGATTGACCAAATTTATCTTTTACACCTATAAATTCTATCGGCACAGGATAATTTCGTGCGACAACTTCTGCCACAGCACTTCCCATTCCCCCTGCTATTTGATGCTCTTCCACTGTCACCAATGCCTTTGTTTCTTTTGCGAGTTTTAAAATAGATCCTTCATCAATAGGTTTTATTGAACACAAATTCATAACTTTAGTTTTTATTCCTTCTGATTCCAATTCTTTCGCAGCGAGTAATGCGCGATGAATCAAAGCTCCAGTCGCTATAATACCAACTTCTGCCAAGCCCACATCTGGCATCCAAAAAATCTGCGCTTTATTTATTTCAAAAGGAGTTTCTTCTGTTGTTATGACTGGCGTCTTCTCACGAGCAAGACGAATATATGCAGGCCCTTTTGTTTTCGATAAAGCCATAGTTCCCTTTTTTGCTTCAATAGAATCACAAGGAGAAAATACATCTATGTTTGGCATCACACGCATCAAAGCGATATCTTCAGTCGCTTGATGTGTTCCTCCATCAGGACCAACAGAAACTCCTGCATGACTTCCAGCTATAACAACTTTTCTGTCATTGTATGTGATCGTTGTCCTAATCTGTTCCCAATTTCTTCCTGGAGAAAACATCGCATAACTTGAAACAAAAGGAATCTTCCCCATTGCCGACATTCCGCTCGCCACTGTCACTAAGTTTTGTTCAGCCACTCCAATTTCCACAAATCTCTCAGGAAATTTTTCTTTAAAAAAATGCATTTGAGTACTTTCAGTCAAATCTCCGCATAAAGCAACGACGTTTTTATTTTGCTCACCTGCAAGCAACAGCCCTTGCCCAAAACCTTTTCGTATTGGAACTTGCTCAACATCATTGTTGAAAATTTTTGGATTTAATTTTAATTCTGGATTTAACATTTTATACAGGCCTATTATCTTTTAATTCTTTTAATGCCATCTCTCCTTCTTCTTTTGTTGGAGGTTTACCATGCCATTTATAATCTCTCTCCCAAGCCCTCACTCCTTTTCCAGGAATCGTATGCGCAATTATCACTATCGGCTTTTCAGCTATTGCTTGTGCTTCTTCAACTGCTTCATTTAATGCTCTAAAATCATGTCCTCCGACTTCTATCACATGCCAATTAAAAGCTCGCCATTTGTCTGCTATTGGTTCAAGAGGCATCACGTCTTCAGTATTTCCATCTATCTGAATATTATTTCTATCAACTATTGCAATCAAATTTCTTAATTTATTTTTACCTGCAAGCATCATACCTTCCCAAGTATTTCCTTCGTCATGCTCACCATCAGACATAAAACAATAAATAAATCTTTCTTTATCTTGCCCATCCATTCTATCAGCAAGCGCCATACCAACTGCTTGTGAAAGCCCTGCGCCAAGTGGCCCTGAAGAATTTTCCACGAAAGGTAAATATTCTCTATGAGGATGCCCTTGCAAACGCGTGCCGAATTTTCTTAAAGTTTTTAATTCTTCAACTGGAAAATATCCAGAATGTGCCATAGTAGAATATAGAACTGGACAGATATGTCCATTTGATAAAACCAATCTATCACGCTCTGCCCAAGCTGGATTTTTAGGATCATGTTTTAAAACGTGAAAATAAAAAAGAGTAAAAATATCTGTCATCCCAAGCGGTCCTGCAGTGTGTCCACTCCCTGCTTCTACTAGCA
>JBAQNK010000013.1:0-7765 GCA_049303695.1 Minisyncoccia bacterium
AATCTATCACGCTCTGCCCAAGCTGGATTTTTAGGATCATGTTTTAAAACGTGAAAATAAAAAAGAGTAAAAATATCTGTCATCCCAAGCGGTCCTGCAGTGTGTCCACTCCCTGCTTCTACTAGCATTTCAATAATAGACTGACGAATGTCATTTGCCTTTATTTCTAACTTTTTAATTTTTTCTTCAGACAAGTAAGCCATTAGAATAATTATACCCTTTTATCTAAAATAAAAAAAGATTGCCATGTAGACAATCTTATTCTTTTAACTCTTTTAATAAAAGTTTGCTTTTGTTTTTAACAATTTCTTGTATCTTTTCTTGAGCAATTTCAGTCAATCTATATACTTTCGTCTCATGGCCTGGTTCATCGCACCCACAATCAAGTTCTATAATATTATTATAAATAAGACAATTTACTTCATTATAAAATATAAGTAATTGATTATTATTCAAACCATAATATAGATAACATTGATCAATTGCTATATTAACGACAACTTCAGCTCTTACTTTATACATACAAGTAATTATCGCGACAATACGATCAATAGATACTTCCATTTTTACAAAGTTTTGATTCTAAAAAAGAATATCATAAATACTAAAACACCTCAATGGTAACTATCAAAAAAAACTAACCTAAATTTTCTAACACAGAAATAGTTTCTCTGATATCTTCAGCTTTCAAAAGTAATGATCCAGCGACAAGCCTGTCTGCTCCAGCTTTTATGAGCTTTTGCGCAGTTTCAAAATTTACTCCCCCGTCAACAGAAATTATTAAATCAGGATATTTTTCTTTTAAAGTTTTTATATTATTTAAAACTCTTTCATCAAAAGATTGACCTTGAAAACCTATTTTCTCTATGCCCATGCATTGCACAAAATCTACATCATTCACTAAAGGAAAAATTTGTTCAATTGGAGTCGTAGTATTTATTGCAATTCCTATTTGTATAGCATCTCGAATATACACATCAATCCCTTCTATAAAATGTTTAAATTCAGTTAAATCCCCCACAGCTTCAATATGAAAAACTATTCTCTTTGGAGCAAGTTTTGTATAAATATCAAAATTTGAAACTGCATCAGAAACCATTAGGTCTAATTCAAAATCAATATCTTCCCAAAATGGCATTCCTTCTTCTTCATTTAAAATTCTTTGAAAATTAATATCACTCGCACCACCCGTAGAAAAAGGCCAAGTTGTATTTTGAACAAAAATACCATCACATAAATCTATCTGAACAATAGGAAGAATGCCTCGCACAAGGGCAATTTTATCTTTCATATCTTCGTAATTTCTTGATAATACTGCGGGAATTATTTCTATCATTAAAATTTATTTATTCTTCTAATATGTCTTTCTTCTCCGGAGAATTTTGTACTTAAAAATAACTCAACAGCAAACTTCGCTTCATCCTCAGTAACAAAACGCGTACCGATGGATAAAATATTTGCATCATTATGTTCACGCACAAGTTTAATTATCTCAAAAGTATCTGCACTTTTATGACCTTCTTCATCTATTGTTCCTGTAGGTACTTCTTGCCCATAAAACACAGCTGCGCGAATTCCAGAAATTCTGTTTGCGCACATTGCCTCACCTTGTCCTGAACCTCCCAAAATAATTCCAAAACTTCCTTTATCTAGAGCCACAGCTTCTGCGACTGGTTTGATAAAATCTGGATAATCATCTGTTCCCACAAAATTAAAAGAACCTCTATCTTCAACTTCATAACCAAGCTCTTTCAAATAAACTTTTAATTTTTCTTTTAAATCAAACCCTACATGATCTGTGCCAATATATATTTTCATATTATTTATATTTATTACCTTTAACTATAATTTTCTTATCAAAACCACCTTTTTCTTCTAATTTTTTTAATCTGACTTCTTCAACATTTGCAAAATCTGGTAATTTTTTAATCGCATTAACCACTTCCACAATATCAGCAAATTCCTCAATACTATTATCTTCCAAAAATTCTTCAAGCTCTTCTTTGAGTTTTTTAATTAATTCTTCTTTATATTCTTCTTCATTTGCAATTCTTTTTTCATACGGAATATTTTTAGAATCAAGATGTTCAGGTATTTTATCTCTAACTAATTTATTATATGTATTTCCTTCCATATTATTTTATCGTATTCCCAGTTTTAATCACATGATCTACTAATGTATAAGTATACCCCATTTCATTATCATACCAGCCAAGAACTTTTACTAAATTCCCACCAACCACTCTAGTCATTTTCAAATCTGCAATTGACGCATGAGAATCCCCTAAAATATCAGATGAAACTAAATCATCTTCTGTAACTGCAAAAACTTTCTCCCATTTTTTATCTTGTGAAGCTTTCTTTAAAATTTTATTCACTTCTTCGGCTGTAGTTTTTTTCTTGGAAATAAAAGTAACATCAACTATTGATCCAGCTATCACAGGCACACGCATTGATATGCCATCAAAAAGTCCAGCAAGTTTAGGAAACGCTTTTGTGACAGCAATTGCAGCACCCGTTGAAGAAGGCACAATATTTTGCGCTGCAGCGCGTCCTTCACGAAAATCTTTTTTATTGGGTCCGTCAACAATACCTTGTGAAGCAGTGTATCCATGCACAGTATTTAAAATTGCTTTTTCAATTCCAAGAGCTTCATCTAAAATTCCAATCAAAGGACTTGCAGCATTTGTCGTGCAAGAAGCGTTTGAAGTAATATCGCAAGTTCCAAACTTTTCTTCATTTATTGAAAGTAAAATAGTATCTCCACGAACAGTTCCATCTCCTTCTTTTGCCGGCGCAGAAATCACAACCTTCTTTGCTCCAGCCTTAATATGCGCATTTGCTTTATCATAAGTAGTGAAAAGTCCAGTAGCCTCAACAACTACATCTATTTTTAAATCTTTCCAAGGAAGCATTGATGGATCCTTTTCTGCGAGAACCTTAACTTTCTTTCCATCTATTATTATTTCTTGTCCTTTTGTTTCAATAACATGATCCCAATTTCTATAAACTGTATCGTGCTTCAAAAGATAAGCCATATTTGCGACATCACCTAAATCATTTACAGCGACTATTTCAATATCTTTTCTTTCCCATGCAACTTTTAAAAATGCACGGCCGATTCTTCCAAAACCATTAATACCTACTCTAATTTTTCTTGTCCCGCCACGGCGGAGATTATTTTTATTTAAAAATTTCATAATTCCATTATAACAAAAATGTGTTACCATAGAAAGATGAAAATTCACAGATTTATAGACAATTTTGATTTATCTCAAAAAGAACTTGAATTAAGTGGTGATATCGCGCATCAGATTATAAAGGTGCTCAAGCTTAAAATCGGAGAAAAACTTGAATTAGGCGACGGAAAAGTAACTATTGCTTTTGGAGAAATAAAAGAAATTGGCAAAAAAAATGTAATAGTAAAGATAATAAACGTAAAGAAAGAAGACTCAAATAGTAAAAAAGTATCTTTATTTTGTGCTGTCTTGAAAAAAGAAAATTTTGAGTTAGTTGTTCAAAAAACTACAGAAGTCGGAGTATCGAAAATAGTTCCTATAATTTCTGCCCGTACAATAAAAACTGGATTAAATTTAGAAAGATTACAAAAGATAGCAAAAGAAGCATCTGAACAATCAGGACGCATAAGTATCCCAGAAATATTAGAACCAATATCTTTTGAAAAAAGTTTAGAATTATGTAAAAGAGACGAAATGAATATTTTATTTGATGGATCAGGAAAAGAATCATTGTTAGAAAAACATTGCGCAGGGCGACGGCCCGAGCATAGCAATTCGTCAGCAGACGAATATGCGCGTTTTTCTAATAATGATTCTTTGTATAACATTTTCATCGGTCCCGAAGGTGGATGGACTGAAGAAGAAATAAAAAAAGCCCGCGGTGCGGACTTTAAAATAATGAATCTGGGAAACTTAACTTTAAGAGGCGAAACTGCAGCAATCATATCTTCATACTTAGCAGTAAATTTGAAATAAAAAAGGGCTGCGTACGATGACGCAACCCCTTCCCCCTTTAAAGCATATTGCAAAAAAACTATTCTATAATAACAGGCGATGACCCTGAGTTGTTTGTTGCTTCTGCTCCTGATTTTTTTCCAAGGTCAATGGTGAAGTATAAAGATATATCATAATATCTTCTAAATGCACCCCATTTTTTGGCGTCAGAATCGTAATCCCAATATCCGAAGATTAAAGGATTCATTCTAACTCCAAATTTATACCTCGTATCACTTGGAATGAAAATTTCTAACGTCGGCGCAATTGCCAAACGTTTTGTATCCCAGGTAGTTTCCGGTGAACCAAAAGTGTTTTTTACCTTTCCCCCATAAAAGAATTCTGAGTATAAATCCAAATTACTTTTATAGTAATAAATTCCTTCAATACCTATTCCAACAAAGTTAAGGGTCTTGAAAGGGTAAGTTATAATTTTAGCTCCGAATGAGGTTCTCGGGGAAGAAAAAGATAGCATAAGGTTTACAGGAGGCACACTTGCACTTCCTTTATAATTAACACCTAAAGCCATTACTACGTCTCTTCTGTGACTGTAGGAAATGTCCGTTTTGAAATTAAAATTTCCGGGCTCTTTTTCTTCTTTTTCCTTTTTTTCTTTTGGCTGTTTTTCGAACCAACCACCTTTAACATTTTGTGCAATCGTTACCTCCTGCATAGAGAGGCCAGCAACAATCATCAGTAAAGTTGCCAGAATCAAAATAGATTTTCTTTTCATAATATGCTTAATTTTAAATGGTTTCTTGTTTTATTTATTATTGTCAACACGTTACAAATTTAACCTAATTATACACATTTGGTGAAAATAGTCAAGTCTTTTCAAATAGATTATATATGGCCTTATATTTTAAGGTTTTTTTAGAAAATATGATATATTTTAACAATGGCTGGAAAATTCATACATTTACATACGCATTCTCACTATTCCCTGCTTGACGGTCTTTCTAAAATTGAGGATATGGTAAAGATGGCTAAAAAAAATGGCATGGACGCTTTGGCAGTTACCGATCACGGTAATATGTATGGAGCTATTGAATTTTACAAAGAAGCGAAAAAGGTTGGAATTAAACCTATCATAGGAGTTGAAGCTTATATCGCTGAACGTAGCCGTAAAGATAAAGAACCGGGAATAGATAATAAAAGATATCACTTAACTCTGCTCGCAAAAAATAAAACTGGTTACAAAAATTTAATGAGGTTGATTACCCTTGCGAACCTTGAGGGTTATTATTACAAACCTCGCATGGATGAAGAAATATTAAAAGAATATCATGAAGGTATCATCTGTATGTCTGGATGTATGGGAAGTAAACTTTCTCAAGCAGTATTGGCGGACAATCTAGAAAAAGCAGAAGCATTAATAAAAGAACACCAAGAAATATTTGGAAAAGAAAATTATTTTTTGGAAGTTCATTCTCATCCGCATGTAGAAAATGACAAAAAACTTAGAGACGGAATCGTAGCATTAGGAAAAAAATTTAATATTCCAGTCGTAGCTGGACAAGATTCTCATTATTTATGCATTGATGATCATGAAGCTCATAATACCCTTCTTATGGTGAACACTGGATCAGACATAAAAGATACTGGAAAATTAGAATTCGGAGTTGATGATTTTTCTTTAATAGACGAAAAAACAGCATTAAAATATTTTAAGGATATTCCAGAAGCCGTTACAAATACGAAAATTATAGCAGACTTGTGTGAAGATTATGATTTAGAACTAGGAAAAGCATACTTCCCTGATTTTCCAATTCCTCTAAATACAACAGCCGATGAAATGTTACGCGATCTAGCTTACAAGGGTTTTGCTTTTAGAGAATTACCTCAAACAGAAGAATATTTAAAAAGATTAGAATATGAATTAGGAATTATAAAACAAAAAGGATATCCTACTTATTTCCTTGTTGTTGGAGATTTGCTTCGCTATGCTCACGAAAACGGAATTTATACAAATATCCGAGGAAGTGTCGCTGGATCACTTACTACTTACCTGCTCGGTATCACCAACGTAGACCCTATTGATTACAAAATACCTTTTGAAAGATTTCTAAATCCTGAACGTCCTTCACTTCCTGATATAGATATGGACTACGCCGACAATCGCCGCGATGAAATTATTGCTTATGCAAAAAGTAAATACGGAGAAGATAAGGTTGCTCAAATAGGTACCTTTGGTACGATGATGGCAAAAGGATCAGTGCGTGATGTCGCTCGAGCTCTTGGCTATCCATATGCTGTGGGAGATAGAATCTCAAGTATGATTCCACTTGGTTCACAGGGAATGCCAATGACAATAGATCATGCAATGGAAATAGTTACAGAATTAAAAGACGCTTACAAAAAAGAACCTGACACAGAAAAAATAATAAATTTAGCAAAAAAAATGGAAGGTTGCGTAAGACATATTTCTGTTCATGCTGCTGGAGTGGTTATTGCCCCTCGTCCACTTTACGAATTTTCACCTATTCAATTAGATCCAAAAGGTGGAAATATAATCACCCAATATGACATGTATAGTATTGAAGATGCTGGATTGCCAAAATTTGACTTCCTTGGTATTCGAAATCTTTCCATTCTTGCCCTTGCAGTAAAACTCGTTAAAAAAATACACAACATAATTATAGATATTGATAAAATAGATCTTACCGACAAAAAAACTTTTGAAATGCTAACTCGCGGAGAGACAATGGGACTCTTCCAATTAAACGGCTCTGGCATGACTCGTTATTTAAAAGAACTTAAGCCATCCACTATCCACGATATAAATGCTATGGTCGCTCTTTATCGTCCAGGGCCAATGGAATTCATTCCTCTTTATATTGAACGCAAACACAATCCAAAATTAGTAAAATATTTTGATCCAGCTCTAGAGCCAATCTTAAAACAAACTTATGGTGTACTTATTTATCAAGACGACCTTCTTTTGATAGCTATTAATATTGCGGGTTACAGTTGGGGTGAAGCAGACAAATTCCGTAAAGCTGTCGGTAAAAAAATTCCAGAAGAAATGGAAAAGCAAAAAGATCATTTTATCAACGGAACAGTTGAACATAGTAAATGGCCACTTAAAAAAGCAACGGAACTTTGGAATCAAATAGAACCTTTCGCTGCTTATGGATTTAATAAAGCTCATTCAGCAAGCTATGGACGCGTTGCGTATCAAACTGCATATATGAAAGCCAATTATCCTGTAGAATATATGACAGCAGTTTTAACTTCTGAATCAGGAGATGTAGAAAAAGTAGCTGAAATAGTTCATGAATGTCAAAAAATGAATATTGATGTTCTGCCTCCCAATATAAATGAAAGCTTTGGAGATTTTACAATAATTGTAGGCTCAGATCATGAAACAGGCAGAACAATACGTTTCGGACTTTATACTATAAAAAATTTAGGTTACGACATTGCAAATTCAATAATTGAAGAACGAACGAAAAATGGAAAATTCACTTCACTTGAAGATTTTTTTGAAAGAATTAATCATAAAAATTTAAATAAAAAATCAGTTGAAGCATTGGCTAAATCTGGAGCAATGGATGATTTCGGAACACGCAATATGATTATTGGAAATCTAGAAAAATTATTAGCTTTCAATAAAGAATCACGAACAACATCAAATCAAGATTCACTTTTTGGATCTATCGGTGGAATAAAAGCAAAATTATCTTTAGAAAATCAAAAAGAAGAAACTAAACAAGAAAAATTACTCTGGGAAAAAGAATTGCTCGGACTTT
>JBAQNK010000014.1:0-10663 GCA_049303695.1 Minisyncoccia bacterium
CTTATCTTTTCAGATAAAACTGAGGAAATAAGAAAAAAAGTGAGATATTGTAAAGCTCTCCCGATTTTAATTTATATGGCAAAAACATCAGTAGTAGCAAGAAGTAAAAAGAAACCAAAATTTTCAACTCGACAGAAAAATCGATGTTTTCGTTGTGGAAGAGGTAATGGTTTTATGAGAGATTTCGGTCTTTGTCGTATTTGTTTTAGAGAATTAGCAAATGAAGGAATGTTACCAGGGGTAAGAAAGTCTTCTTGGTAAGAATAAATTTATGGATTCAATTTCAAACATGATAATAATGATGAAGAATGCAAGCTTAGCAGGCAAGGAGTCTGTGGCTTTTCCTTATTCAAAGTTGAAAAATGCTATCGCTGAATGTCTTAAGAAAGAAGGTTTTATCTCTTCAGTTTCAAAGAAAGTTAAAAATGGTATGCCTGTACTTGAGGTTGGCTTGATCTATGTTGATAAAAAACCAAAAATTGCAGAAGTAGAAAGAATTTCAAAACAATCAAGAAGAGTTTATTTTGGAATGAAAGACATACATTCAGTTAGAAACGGTTTTGGTCTTCTTGTTCTTTCAACACCAAAAGGAATTTTATCAGGAAAAGAAGCTAGAAAAGAGCAGGTCGGAGGCGAAGCTTTATTTAAGGTTTGGTAATATAATTTTATGTCAAGAATAGGAAAACAAGAAATAGAAATACCAACTGGAGTAGAAGTGTCAAAGAATGGCGCTGTTTTGACAGTTAAGGGTCCAAAAGGAACTCTTACGAAAATTTTTCGTGATGATATTGATATCAAGATTGCTGATAAATTGATTACTTTAAATGTAAAAAGAAATGATAAATTCTCCAAATCTCTTTGGGGTACTTATGCTTCACACATAAAGAATATGATTGCTGGCGTTCAAACTCCATATCAGAAAAAATTAATCTTAGAAGGAGTTGGATTTAAATCTGAAGTTAAAGGAAAGGAATTTCATTTTGCTTTAGGATTTTCACATCCAGTTATTATAAAAATACCAGAAGGCATTACAGCTACAGCTGAAAAGAATAATATTACTATCACAGGGATAGATAAAGAATTAGTTGGAAGTTTTGCAGCTAGTGTTCGTTCTTTAAAAAAGCCAGAACCATATAAAGGTAAAGGAATGCGTTATGAAGGTGAAGTTATCAGACGTAAACAAGGTAAAAAGACTGCTTAATTAATTTTTATATTATGATAAATAAAAATGACAAGAGAATAAGATTAAAGAGAAAGATTAAAGCAAAAATTTCTGGTACTTCAGATCGTCCAAGACTTTCTGTTTTTCGTTCAAATAAATTTGTTTACGCACAAGTTATTGATGACACTGTCGGAAAGACTTTAGTGCAAGCAAGTGATGTTAAAATAGAAAAAGGTACAAAAACAGAAAGAGCAAAATTAGTCGGTAAAATGATTGCAGAGGCAGCTCTTGGTAAAAAAATAAGCAAGGTTGTTTTTGATAGAAATGGATTTAAATATACTGGACGTATAAAATTAGTTGCTGACGAAGCAAGAGCAGGTGGTCTTAAATTTTAATTAAAAAATATATGGAAAAGGGAAATGAAAAAAAGAATAGCAATCGTCGAGGTTCATCTTTTGGTAAACCAAAACCTGAATTTGATCAAAAGATTTTAGACATCAGACGTGTTACTCGTGTCGTTGCTGGAGGACGTAGATTTTCTTTTAGTGTTGCATTAGTAGCAGGAGATAGAAAAGGTTCCATTGGTCTTGGCTTAGGAAAAGCAGGAGACACATCTTTAGCTATCAACAAAGCTCTCAGAAGTGCTAAGAAAAATATGGTTAAAGTAAAACTTACAAAAACAATGTCTATTCCTCATGAAATTTCCGCTAAGTTTTCAAGTTCATCTGTAGTTCTTATGCCAAACAAAGGACGTGGGCTTGTAGCTGGTTCAGTGATTCGTGATATCGTAAAATTGGCTGGTATTAAAGACATAACAGGTAAGATTTTATCTGGTAGTAAAAATAAATTAAATAATGCTAAGGCTGTAATGTCAGCACTTTCTATTATTTCTAGTAAATATTCAAAACCAGTAGTTGAAAGTATTGTGATAGAAGGGAAAGAAATTGATCGCACAGAAAATTTGAGCACAGAAGTAAAAAAGTAATTTTTAGATAAATAAAAATAAATAATTTTATGCAAATACATAATTTAAAAAGACAACATAAGAATAAAAAGGATCGTATTGTTGGCCGTGGAGGTAAGCATGCGAAAACTTCAGGAAGAGGCGGAAAGGGTCAGACAGCTCGTGCTGGAAACAAAAGACGCCCTGAACTTCGTGATATAATTAAGAAGTTGCCAAAAAATCGCGGATATAGATTTAATTCTTTTCAAGTAAAACCTGTAGCAGTATCTCTTGATAAAATAGTTATTGCTTACAAAGATGGAGGAAATGTAAATCCTACAAGTTTATTAGAAGCAAAAGTAATAAGCAAAAAGAAAGGATTTATTCCAAAAGTTAAAATTTTGACAGGTAAAAAAGATTTTAATATAAAAGTGAAAATTTCTAAATGTTTAGTTTCAGATTCTGCAAAAGAAAAAATTGTTAAGGCTGGTGGAGAGATAGAACAAGAGGTAGCAAAAAAATAGTATATGCAAAATTTTCTTAAAAAAATAAAAATGATTTGGACAGATACTTCTTTAAGAAAAAAGATTCTGTTTATATTTTTTTCTTTAATAATTTTCAGATTGCTTTCAGCTGTGCCTATTCCTGGTATTGATACTGTTGCATTAAGTAGATTTCTTTCTAATAATCAATTTTTTGGAATTCTGAATATCTTTTCTGGAGGTGGACTTTCAAATCTTTCAATAATAATGCTTGGTGTTGGGCCATATATTACGGGTTCAATTATTATGCAACTTTTGACTATCATGATTCCTGCTCTAAAGAGGCTTTATCATGAAGAAGGTGAGTTAGGAAAGAAAAAGTTTACTCAATACTCAAGAATGCTTACTATTCCTTTGGCAGCAATCCAAGGATTTAGTCTTTTGGCTATTCTTGAAGGACAGAAAATTTTAGTTAACTTAACAGTTTTTGATAGAATTACAAATTTGGTGATTGTTGTCGCTGGGGCAATGCTATTGATGTGGATAGGAGAACTTATGACAGAATTTGGTATTGGTAACGGTGTGTCAATTCTTATTTTTGCGGGTATTATCGCAAGAATTCCAGCGGAAGTAAGTCAATTGATATTTACTTTTGATGTTTCTCAAATTCCATTATTTATTCTATTTGTTGTCATGGGAACCCTTATTATTGCTGGAGTTGTTGTTGTTACGGAAGCAGAACGACCTATACCTGTAACTTATGCAAAAAGAGTAAGAGGTATGAAAATGTATGGTGGAGGATCTACTTATTTGCCACTTCGTGTAAATCAAGCTGGGGTTATTCCTATAATCTTCGCACTTTCTATTTTAATGTTTCCTCAAATGATTGGTAACTTTTTGGCAAGTTCTACTAATGCAATAGTTATGAAAATTTCTCATGCGTTAGTTTCGTTTTCTCAAACGACTTGGCTTTACTCTGTGCTTTACTTTATTTTGGTATTTCTATTTACTTATTTTTATACTGCAGTTACTTTTGATCCAGAAGCTCTTTCAACTAATTTACAGAAAAACGGAGCATTTATTCCAGGTATTCGTCCAGGAGCTTCAACTTCAGCTTATATTTCAAAAGTTCTAAATCGTATTACAATGATGGGAGCAATATTCTTGGGAGTTATCGCAGTTCTTCCTCTCATTATGCGTGCAGCAACTGGTATCACAGCTATAGCACTTGGAGGTACCGCTCTTCTCATCGTAGTTTCTGTTGTTCTTGATTTGATTAAGAAAGTTGATGCTCAGATATCAATGAGAGAATACTAAATAAATATTTTAAAAAACTCCCGAAAGGGAGTTTTTTGTTTTCAAAATAATATTTTTTGATATAATTTATTTAAATAATATTGTTTTTTACAACTAAAAAATTACAGAATATGAAAAAATTAAACTTGTATGTCGTTACTGTAATAGTAAATTTTGCAGTAATTTTTTTACCGTTTCATTTGTCTGCTCAAGTGCCATATATTAAATGGCAAAGGTCTTTTGGAGGTTTAGCTAATGATTGTTCTCAATCTATACAACAAACTACAGATGGCGGTTATGTTGCTGGGGGTTTTTCTTAAATGGTAATCATGGAGGTGCGGACTATTGGATTGTTAAATTAGATACTGTGGGAAATATAGAATGGCAAAAGTGTTTTGGGGGATCTTATAATGATATAGCTTATTTTGTAGAACAGACTAATGATGATGGTTATATTATTGCTGGTATAACATGGTCATCTGACGGAGATGTTGTAGGTAATCACGGAGGGTCTGATTGTTGGATAGTTAAATTAAATTCGATTGGTGAAATAGAGTGGCAAAAGTGTTTTGGTGGAAGTAATGACGAGGAATCATATTCTATTAAGCAAACTAATGATGGCGGGTATGTTGTTACTGGTTACACTTTTTCCAATAATGGGAATGTTTCGGGATACCATGGAGGTTATGATTTTTGGATTTTTAAAATAGATTCTATTGGGATAATAGAATGGCAAAAGTGTTTAGGTGGGACTTATGATGATGTGTCTTATTCTATAAATCAAACATTAGATGGTGGATATATTATTTCTGGATATTCACGATCAAGTGATGGCGACTTGTCTGTTAATCAAGGGAATAGTGATTTTTGGGTTATTAAATTGAATTTAAATTATGAATATGTGGAAAATACCAATTTATTTTCTGGTATTAATATTTACCCTAATCCAATTGATAATATTTTTAATTTAGATTTTAATATAGACAAATATGGTCTTTGTGAGTTTAGATTATATGATTTTTTAGGACAAATTATTTTTTCTGAAAAACATGAAGTACAACAAGGAATAAATAAATTATATTTTAATATTAGTGGTATTTCTTCTGGAATTTATTTATTTTGTATTTATAATAACAGAAGTTTTTTTAATAAAATAATTATTAAAAAATAACTTAATCTTTTAAAAGCACACATTATGCAGTGTGCTTTTTTTATTTGCATTTTAGGTAACTTTATGATATTTTGAAGATACCGCAGTGAAGGTAGGCAGAGGAGAGAAATCCTCAGAGGTCCTGCTCAGGGGTCGATATCTTAATTTTAGATTAAGAAAAACTTGCGGCGAAAGCCGTTTTTTTTGTTTACAAATAAGAAACGAAAATAAATTATGTTATTAAAATCAAAAAAAGAGGAAATGATAAAGGATTTAGAGAAGGCAGTAAAAGGATCTGATTCTGTTGTTTTTGTAAATTTCCATGGTCTTAATGCTGGTGATGAGACATCTCTTCGCCGAGAGTTAAGAAATCAAGGAGTTGATTACAAAGTATCCAGAAAAACTTTATTTAAGCGTGCATTGTCTGGAAAAGCTGAAGGTGATATACCAGAACTTTCCGGAGAAGTGGCTATGGCTTATGCGAAAGATCAAATTGCTCCAGCTCGAGAAATTTATAATTTCCAGAAAACTCATAAAGGACTTCTAAATATTTTGGGAGGAATTTTTGAGGGAAAGTTTGTTGGTGGAGAAAAGATGATGGAAATAGCAACTATTCCTTCTAGAGAAGTGCTTATTTCAAAATTGGCATTTTTATTCAAATCTCCTATGCAACGTTTAGCAATAGGAATTAGTGAAGTTGCAAAGAAAAAATAAAAGATTCTCATTATTAAAATAATTAAAATATTATGGAAAAATTTAAAGATATATTAGAAAAAATCGAAAACATGTCTGTTCTAGACTTGAATGAATTGGTAAAAGCGATAGAAGAAAAGTTCGGGGTATCTGCTCAAGCTGTCGCAGCAGCAGGTCCTGCAGCAGGTCCTGCAGCCGAAGAAAAAGATGCATTTACAGTTGTTCTTGCATCAGCTGGTGAACAAAAGATTGCTGTTATGAAAGTTGTTAAAGAAGTATTAGGTCTTGGTCTTAAAGAAGCAAAAGATTTAGTTGACGGTGCTCCAGCTACATTGAAAGATGGAATGAAGAAAGCTGAAGCTGAAGATCTTAAGAAAAAGATTGAAGAAGCAGGAGGAAAAATTGAGCTTAAATAAATTATTTAGTTTAAAAACAAAAAATCCCCAATTGGGGATTTTTTGTTTTGGTTGCTTGTTTTTTAAACGAAAAAGCGTTATAACATATACATGGAAATTCTAGGAAAAATATTGGGAAGTCCTGCAAGAGTAAAGATAATGAGGTTGTTTTTGCTTAATAAAAGCGAAACATTTAAGAATAAAGATATTGTAAAAAGAAGTAGGGTAAATTCCAGTATAGTTAATAAAGAACTAAAGCTTTTGTTTTCAGTTGGGTTTGTAAAGAAAAAAAGTAATGGCTGGTTTTTTAATCACTCTTTTAAATATTTATCTGAAATTGAAAATCTTTTAGTTAGTTCTGATACTTTGAATAAAGATGCTATTTTAGATAATTTTAAAAAAGCCGGCAAATTAAAACTTTTGCTTATTTCTGGTGTTTTTATAAAAAATAAAGACAGCAGGGTAGATTTATTGATTGTTGGGGATAAAATGAAAAAAAGCAAAATTGAAGAAGGAATACGTAAACTTGAGGCTGAAATAGGAGCAGAGCTTGTATATGCCTTGTTTGATACAAAGGAGTTTTCTTATAGATTAAATATGTATGACAAGCTTGTTCGAGACATTCTTGACTTTCCTCATGAGGTTGTTCTCCAAACAAAAGAGTTATCCACACAAACTTTAAAAAAGGTTTAAATATTGGTATAATCTATACACATAGCTTTTAAGGTCGAACTTAAAAAGTTTTATTAATTTAATATTTATTAATTATGAATAATATTTGGGTAACATGGGGTGACGTATTTAACGCATCACTTCAAGATTTATGGTGGGGTTTTATACAATTTGCTCCAAGGCTTATTGTTGCAATAATTTTCTTTATCGTTGGATGGGTTTTAGGTAATCTTGTTGCAAAAGCATTTGAACAAGTTGTTAGTGCTCTTAAAATAGATAAACTTTTTCAATCTATTGGTGCAGATGATTTTTTTAGAAAAGCAGGAATGACTTTAAATACAGGATATTTTATTGGACAAGTAGTAAAATGGTTTGTAATAATCGTTTTCTTACTACCTTCACTTAACTTGGTTGGTTTAGATTACATTTCTTCTTTCTTAAAAGATGACGTGCTTGGATTCTTGCCAAGAGTTATAGTTGCTACACTTATCTTAGTTATCGCTGCAATTGTTGCAGGAGCTATTTCAAAAGCAGTTAATGCTAGTGCAAAGGCAATAAATCTTCGTTCAGCAAATATGCTTGCAACAGTTGCAAAATATGCTGTTTGGATTTTTGCTTTCATAATTGCTCTCGGACAATTAGGAGTTGCTCCAGCTTATATGCAAATTCTTTTCGCTGGAATTATTGGAATGCTTGCTATCGCAGGTGCTCTCGCTTTCGGTTTGGGCGCAAAAGATACAGCAGGACGATTTATTTCAAAGCTTGGAGAAGATATGACTCATCATCAATAATTTCTTAAACAATTAAGATCTTAACGAAAAAAGATGCCACTAGTTGACATCTTTTTTTGTTTCAGATGACTTGTTAAAATATAAGATTAATTTCTATCCCCAAGTTATAAACATTACCCTAATTTATTAAGATTTGACATCTTTTTTAGTTTCGTATATACTCTCTTAATCAGTATGAAAATAACAAGAAACAGTTTAAAAAGGCAGCGGTAAATAGACGTTTTCTTTTGTCTGTTGACCGCCCAAAGGCGGTTTTTTGTTTGAAAAATCAGTTCGGAATGAAAATTGAAAACTTAAAGCTATCACGACAATTAAAGAGGTCTTTTCGCGTCGTAGATAGATCAAACTTTCGAAGTACGGAGCGGTCCGGAAAAGAAAGTTTTTTATGGTTTATAAATTTCTTAACAGGAAATTAAGGGCGTACGGTGGATGCCTTGACTTTAAGAGGCGATGAAGGACGTGGCGTTGCTGCGATAAGCTTCGGGGAGGTGCTTAGCTACCTTTGATCCGGAGATTTCCGAATGGGGAAACCCTATCAAGTAAACCTTGATAACTTTTGTCTTTATGATAAAAGAGCGCACCCTGGGAAGTGAAACATCTCAGTACCAGGAGGAGTAGAAACAAATATGCATTTCCTTAGTAGCGGCGAGCGAAAAGGAAGAAGCCCAAACTCATATTCGCAAGAATGTGGGGGTTGTAAGGTAACAATTTTTATTTAATTAGAGAAGAGTCAAAAAATAAATTATTAGTTGAAATTGCTGGAAAGCAATACCGCAGACGGTGATAGTCCCGTAAATTAAAATAATTTATCTCTTTTATTGTTATTCTTGAGTACCTCAGGACATGAATGGCCGGAGGGAATCCAGCGGAACTAACCGCTAAGGCTAAATACTCTTAAAGATCGATAGTGAACAAGTACCGTGAGGGAAAGGTGAAAAGCAGCCCGATTAGGGCGGTGAAATAGACCTGAACCCGTATGTCTACAAGGAGTCGAAGTTCGTCTTCGGATGAACGACGGCGTGCCTATTGAAGAATGAGCCAACGAGTTTATTCATACTGCAAGGCTAAGCTGGCTAAAACAGCGAAGCCAAAGGGAAACCAAGTGTTAATAGCGCGAAATAAGTAGTATGCATAAGACCCGAAGCAAGGTGAGCTTGCCATGAGCAGGATGAAGTAGGTCGAAAGACTTATGAAGGTCCGAACCGGTAGATCGTACAACGTCTTCGGATGACTTGTGGTAAGGAGTGAAAAGCTAATCGAACCTTGTAATAGCTGGTTCTCTCCGAAATAGCTTTAGGGCTAGCGTCATATGTTTCTTCTGGGGGTAGAGCACTGGAAGGATTCAACAGGGAGCAATCTCGTGAATCCTATCAAACTCCGAATACCAGAAGTAAGAGTATGGCAGTTAGGCTATGGGGGCGAAGCTCCATTAGCCAAAAGGGAAACAGCCCAGATCTCAAAATAAGGTCCCTAAATATATACTAAGTGTAAGACAAGAAGGTGAAATTTCTTAGACAATGAGGAGGTTGGCTTAGAAGCAGCCATCCTTTAAAGATAGCGTAACAGCTCACTCATCTAGAGATTTTGCGTCGAAAATAATTGGGGCTAAGTATATTACCGAATTTGAGGATTCGTAGACTTCACAAAGGAAAATAATTTAGTATTTTATAAAAAAATACAAAGAGGGTTCTCGACCTATTTGTGGGATTGAGAAAATTTGTTCTTTAATGAGTAATGAGTTTGGGAATACGTGAATTGGCTGTGTCAATTTATGTGGAAAAATTATGTATTGTGTAATGTTGAAATATATGTCACGACATTTGTGCGGAATATATAACATAACAAAACAAATTTTTTGTGGTGACTATACTTCTGATAGAAGTGTTGCCCTTCCCAAATTTATTTATATGTTTTTTTGTTTTTAATTTTTGGCAAATAAAATAAATTTATTTTATTTGCCTCCTTTGTGAAGTCTACGAGTGGTAGGAGAGTGTTCCAATCTGCAGTGAAGAAGGACTCGTGAGAGCCTTTGGAGCGTTTGGAAGTAAGAATGTTGGCACAAGTAACCGCAATGATGCTGAGAACGCATCACGTCGAAAGATCAAGGTTTCCTTGGTAATGTCAATCAGCCAAGGGTTAGTCGGGCCTAAGGGAATGGCGAAAGCCGTACTCGATGGACAGTGGGTTAATATTCCCACACTTCTGTATTTTGTGACGGGATGACGGAGGGTAGTATGTATCGCTCATTATTGGATTTGAAGTTTGTGTCTTGATTGTGCTCTATAGGAAAATCCGTAGAGTGCCTTAAATGGCGCATGAAAGAGAAGCAAAAAGTTTTAGGCTACGGCCTAGGACGATGATACAAAGCACGCTTCCAAGAAAACTCTCTAAACTTATGAATATAGAATCCGTACCGCAAACCGACACAGGTGATCAGGTCGATTAGACCAAGACGAACGAGTGAGTGGTCCCCAAGGAACTCGGCAAAAAAGCAGCCGTAACTTCGGGATAAGGCTTGCCCCTCTTTACGGAGGGGCCGCAGCGAAAGTATTTCTGGCAACTGTTTACCAAAAACACAGCTCCCTGCGAACACGTAAGTGGATGTATAGGGGGTGACACCTGACCAATGCCAGAAGGTCAAACAACGCCGTTGGTAGTAGCAATATTATTGGTGAGTGTTGTAAGCCCTGGTGAATGTCGGCCGTAACTATAACGGTCCTAAGGTTCTGTGCACAATGCAAATTATGCGCGGAATGACTGGGACTGTTGTAGAAAAAGGTAAACAATTAAATTAAAAAATTATTAGACTATTCGAATGCTACCTGCACTGCAGTAATGTAGTGACAGTCAAAACTTGGCTAACGAGAGACCAGCGTCAAGCATCCTAACTCTTCGGAGTGGATGAAGATAGAGTCCTTCTTAGGTATAGAAGAGCGAAATACCTTGTCGGGTAAGTTCCGACGCGCACGAATGGTGTAATGACTGGAAAACTGTCTCGGGGACCAGCTCGGTGAAAATACAATACCGGTGAAGATGCCGGTTAAGTGCAGTTAGACGAAAAGACCCTAGAAGCTTTACT
>JBAQNK010000015.1:0-3853 GCA_049303695.1 Minisyncoccia bacterium
TAGAAACTCCGAGCAATGCTTCTTCATCACAATTATCTTTCCATTCTTTTGAAAGATAACCGAAATTTGTCAAAGTAGCTTGATATGTTCCTAAAATTGTAGCAACTCTAACTTTTCTTTTTAATTCTTCAACAGTATCGTTTGGACGTACAACCATTGAAGTAAGATTACAAAATTGCTTTGAACGTAATGTTATTTCTCCACAAGGGTTTGATCCAGGAAGACCCACAATGACATTCTGATCATCTATAATTCCAGCTTTCTTCCAATTATCAATTCTACGCTTTGGAAGCTGTGTCATAAGGCCGCCACGATTAAATATTCCGCGTTCTCCTGTCCCTGATTTTATCAGTTCTATCCATTCATTTAAAAATTCAGAAGCTGATGGTTTTTGATTGTATACAGCAGAATTGTTTGCCATAGATCTCTGACCGTTCTCAACCCAAAATTGCCCTTGTTTTGATTTACGCATTGATTCATCGTCAATATCAGAAAGAGAAATGAGGGCACTACGACGAACACCTCCTGCTACTACGATAAGTCCGATCTGACAAATTATATCGTGAAGATCTATATTAGTTAGACGTTTCCCTTGTCTAGCTAAAATTTTAATTTTTGAAAAATTAATAAGATCTATTAATGGTTGTGGTCCTGATGCACGACCTCCTGCTGTTTTTAAACGAGAACCTGCTGGACGTACTTTAGAATAATCAAAATCAACATCATAACCATCTGCCCAAGTCCTGCAAGCAAGAACAAATGCATCTGCCCAACCTTCTTTACTATCTTCTACAAAATGAGTCGCTATTTTTTTCCCAGTCTGTCTTCTTATTTGTGGAAACTTCTGAACTGTTTCTGATTCAACAGAAAAACCTAAACCTGCTCCACACATAAGTATATACATTATTTCTCCAAGATCTTGCCAAGCACTTGGTGCTACGAAAGAACAATTATAAGCCCACACGTTTGTCTTTCTACATGCTTCACCTGAAGACCAAAGCAATCTCATTGATGGACAAACTTCTTGTTTTAAAATTCCTTCACGAACTTCAGAATATTCTTCTTGCGAAAGTTTATTACCAAGATTTTCTTTCATGTAAGCAATGAAACGATCAATGGTTTCTACCCAAGTTTCACGTCTTCCTAAATTATCTTGCCATTTTGAATATGTTCTATAAAAAATAAATTCTTCATAAGAACTAACAAAGTATGAACTTGATTCATCAAATACTTTTTTACTCTCACTTGGGATAGTTCCTACTTCTTTTCTTAATTCTGCTCTTTTTGACCTGTATATAATATAGGCTTTTGCGGTCTGATGAAAACCAAGATCCATAAGTTCTGCCTCCACAAAATCCTGAACCCTTTCAACAGTAGGAATAAATTCACTTTCCTTACTTTCTGTTTCAATATTGTTTAATTTACTTAAAACTTTCTTTGCAACTCCTTCTGAATCCTTCTCTCCACCTTCAGACGTAACAGCAAATGCCTTATTAACAGCATCAACGATCTTATTTAGATCAAACGGGATAATTTCTCCTTCACGATTTCTAATATTTTTAATTTTTCCTGAACTTAAAATTTCTCCTTTAGTCATGCTGATTATTTTACTCGCAAAAAAAATATTTTACTAGTGTAAAACAGGCAAAATACAAAAATTAAAACAGGTAAATCAATATGTAAATAGGTATTTATTTTTGAGCTTTAAGGGCAACGATTTTTAGGGTAAAAATTTCACATTATCGCCCTCTTTCAAATTATTTTTTTCAGAAAATCCAGAAATTACCTCAAGAACAAAATTAGCATCCTGATCAGCACCAAAAGTCTCTGGAAATGACTCTGGTTGAGCATTTTTTTTAATATAAATAACACGCAAATCTTTTCCAATCCAAATAATGTCTATTGGAAAATTCATATCTTTCATCCAAAAAGAATATTTACCTTTTTTCTCAAAAACAAACAACATTCCTTCGTCTTCTTTTAAAGAATCCCTGCCTGAAAGCCCTTGTTCTTGAGATTTTGGAGTTAAAGCAAGATCAACTTTCAATATCTGCTCCGCTATCTTTACATAATTTATATTATTCCCCTCAAAATTTTTATTAAAAAAAATATTTTTAATAAATAAAAAACAACTTATAATAATTAAAAAAATAATTACTATAACAAAAGGAAGAAACTTTTTTAAGTTCATATATTTTATAAAAAATTATTTATGATCCCCGTTTGTCCAACCAAAAAGTTTTCCAATATATTCCGCTGTCTCACGTTTGCGAATAATTTTTATCGTTCCATCTTGCGCAACTACTTTCATTGGAGCAGACAATAAGCAATGATGAGATGAAAGTGAATCTTGATAAGCGCCAGTATCTAAAATTGCAATGTATTGATCTTCGTCTTCAGAAATTTTTGGTAAAAGAATATAATTTCCTCCAGCAGTATATTTATCATCTGAATCACAAGTGCTTCCTGCAAGCCAAACTGTTTTTAAACTGCCATCCATATTGTTCACTGGTATCGTGTGCCACTTTTGATGTATCGTCCAAGTATCTTTCAAATCATTTATAAAACTTCCATCAATAACATACCAAGCTTTTGCATTTGCTTTTGGGATATATTTTTTAGAAATTATTTTATAAATTGTTATTTGAGATGGAGCGACAATATACTGTCCCCATTCTACAGCTAAGTTCGGATGTTTGATTCCAGCTTTGTCTGATAAATTTTTTAATATTTTTATAATTTTACTTGAGACACCTTTCGCTGTATAAAACTTTTTCTTTTCATAAGGAACACCAAACCCTCCTCCTATGTCTAGGGTATCCAAATTAGGGTGTATTTTTTGTAATTCTACATAAATATTAAATGCATGTTTTATTCCATCAAAAATACTCTTTTGTGTTTTTATTTGAGAGCCTAAATGATAGTGCATTATTTTAAGATTTTTCATCTTACTTAAAGACAAAACATCTTTTTCTGAAAGCCCGAAACGATCAAACTTCTTGTCCCAATGTGTATCAGCTTTAATAGAAAGATCAACTCTTACGCCTATATCACCCTTATATTTAGAACATCTTTCAATCTCTTCTTCTCCTTCTATTATAGGCACAATATTCATGCCTTTTGTGCGTAATTCTTCTATAAGATCCAAATATTGCTCGGTTTTGGGACCATTACACAAAACACGTATTTTGCTGTTAAATTTATCACCTTCCCAAAGCTTTTTTACCAACCAAAGCTCATTTGCTGAAGTTACTTCTAAATTTGCTCCCTCAGACAAAAGAGGTAGAACGAATTCTTTATTCTGATTAACCTTCATTGGATAATGATAAAAGAACTTTCCTTTGTATCCATAAATTCTGATATATGCTTGAAAATAACCGATTAGATCTTTAAGCCTGTCTTCAATTATGAACGGAAACATTACCTGAAGAGGAGTGCCGTATTTATGAGCTAATGTATTTAAATTGTAAATATTATTCCCTTCTGTAACAGTAAGATTGCCGTCTTTGTTTACATTAAAAAACTGAGTATTGAATTCATCAATCCCAAGTTTCCAAAACTTCCTCCAATTCTTTTCTTTCTTTTTTCCTTTTTTCTTTTTCATAAATTTATATTAGAAGATTAGTATAACAACTTGACAATAAAATGTAAATACTTTATTGGCACTTTAATTAACTTTTTTATAAACCCTCAAAAACTCTTCTTTGAGCTCAAAAAACTTGTCATCCAAAATTGACTGCCTAATTTTTTTAACCAAATTAACTATAAAATATAAATTATGAATTGAAGCTAAAGTTCCCGCCAACATTTCTTTCCCATGAAAAAGATGCGCGATATAACTCCTCGTATAATT
>JBAQNK010000016.1:0-6545 GCA_049303695.1 Minisyncoccia bacterium
ATCTTCTGTAGTAATAGAAATTTCCTTCACATCTGTCGTTGTTTTTTGTATTAATTCTTTTATTAAGTTTTGTATTGCTTGTTTATCCATTTCTTTTTCTTTTTACATAAATTTGCTGACCTATAGCAAAGATATTACTCGTAATCCAATATAATGCAACTGCCCCTGAAATACTATAAGCAATAAAAGCAACCACGAAAGGGAAGATGTATTTCATTTGCATGTTCATGTTTTTTGAAAAACTCTCTTGGAAAGACCCAGAACTTGAATCTGAAATAGCTGGTTTTGGCATATAGTACGCTTGAAAAAATTGAGATAACCCAGCAATAATAGCTAAAATTAAGCTTTTTTGAGTAAGGTCAAGCATTCCTAAGAAATTCATATTTATATTAACTGGCGCATTAACAAAAGAATATAAAGAACTACTATCAAAATTTATCCCCTTATAAAAAGCATAATATAAAGCAAAAATAATAGGAATTTGAATTAAAACCAAAAGACACCCTGAAAAAGGGTTGGTTTTATTTGTTTTATAAAGCTCCATTGTAAGACGAGCTTGTTCTTCTTTGCTTGCTCCGCTTGTTTTTATTTTTTTTAATTCAGGGGCAAGAGCATTCATTTTAGCTTGACTTTCAATAGAACGCTGAGAAAGAGGAAATAAAGCTGTTTTAACTAATAAAGTAAGTATAATAACAGCAATACCAACATCCCCGCCAGGAATAATTGAAACAAAAAAAGCTAAAATATTAACAAAAGGTTTATATAAAACAGTATCCCAAAGATATAACATTCTTTCATTCTATATGAAAACATCAAAAAATCAAAGTTTTTCACTTTAATGGATCAAATCTATTTTTTTGCCAAGGATGACAACGAGAAACTCTCAAAATACCTAAATAAATACCCTTGCCTGTCCCATATTTTTTTACCGCCTCTTTTGTATATTCAGAACAAGTTGGATAAAATACACAAACAGGTTTTTTAAAAATACCTAGTTTTTTAAGTATTCCATGATCAGGAGATATTGTTTTTTGATAAATTTTTATTAAAAAAATAATAAAATCTTTTATTTTAAATTTCATTTTAGTAGTTTAACTTATTTAAAATAAGCTTAATTTCATTTTCTAACTCTTTTATAGGGTTTTTGTTTTTATTCTTTCTTCCACTAAAAACTTCTCCTCCTTTTTTATTAAAAATAAAAACACCCAAAAAACCAGAAGGGAATTGCTTAAAATATTTTCTTAAAACGGCATAGCCACGCCTTCTTAATAGATTACGCACTACTGCTTTTTTAGAAACTGTTTTAGGAACAATAAAACTAATGCGTGGGTGTGTGTTTTTTTGTAAAAGATTAATGAATTTTAACGTCAAATTAGTAGAATTAACAAACCTTCCTTCTTTGAAAATTTGATCTACTGCCTTTTTGTCGGCTCTATTGTTTTTAGAAAGCATAACAAACTAATTAAACAGTAAGTTTTGCGCGTCCTTTTCTTCTTCTTCGCAAAAGAACTCTTTTTCCGTTTTTTGAGCTAGATCTTACTAAAAAACCATGAGATTTTGCTCTTTTTCTTTTGTTTGGTTGATATGTTTGTGACATAGATAGAGTCTATAATATTGTTGATAATAAATCAACCTATTGTCATTCAACGAATCTTTGTTGCCTAAAACTTTATTAACAGTTTATAAACATAGTTAATAAGTTTTTAAAAGCTTTTTCATAAAGATAAATAGTATAATATTGAGCAATGGACATAAAACAACTTTGGAAAAATTGTTTAGTTGAAATTGAAACAGGTCTTTCAAAGGCTAATTTCAGTACTTGGTTTAAAAATACCTGTATTATAAAAGAAGATACGGGAATCGTTTATATTGGAGTACCAAATGAATTTGTTCGCGATTGGTTAAAAAACAAATACCACAAACTAATAACAAAAACGATTGCAGACGAATATGAAAACATGCGCGCAGTAGAATACGTTATCACTAAAATAGAAACATCCAAACAAGAACCAATAAAGATAAACGAAACATATATAAACAAAGAACTGCCCCTAAAAGACCTATATATCAATCCTGACGACAATCTAAACCCAAGATATCATTTTAATTCTTTCATAGTTGGAGCGTTTAACGAACTCGCTTATGCTGCGTCTCAGGCAATAATAGAGAGTCCTGGAACTAAATATAATCCATTTTTTGTTTATGGAGGAACTGGGCTCGGAAAAACACACCTAATTCAGGCAGTAGGGAATTCAATAAAAGAAAAATATCCAAATAAGAAAGTTCATTATATGACCCTAGAAAAATTCGCTACGGATTTCATAAATTCACTACAAGGGAACAAAGCAAACTCTTTTAAAGAAAAATATCGCAAATATGATCTTTTAATAATAGATGACATTCAATTTATTGGCAAAATGGAAAAAATTCAAGAAGAACTTTTCCACACATTTAACACTTTTCATGAAAACAATAAACAAATTATCTTTTCTTCAGACAAACACCCAAATTACATACCAGAATTAGCAGACCGATTAAAGTCTCGTTTTGCGGCAGGAATGATTGTAGATGTTTCTGAGCCAGAATACGAATCACGTCTTGCTATTTTAAAAGTAAAACTGCAAGAATTAAATATTGATCTTGATCAAGAAATAGTAGAATATATCGCTTCTGTTATTCAAGGCAACATTCGTGAACTTGAGGGAAGTTTAAATGCAATAATATGCCAATATCGCCTTAAAAACAAACCTCTTTCTATTTCTGAAGTTAAAAACTTATTAAAAAACAACATAAAACCAAAGAAAAACGTTGCAATAAAAGACGTAGTAAAGATAGTTAGCGAACATTATAATTTAGAAGAATCTTCGATTTATGAAAAAACAAGAAGAAAAGAAATTGTAAAAGCTAGACAGGTTGTAATGTATTTATTAAGAGAAGATTTTAATGTTTCTTACCCTTTAATTGGACAAAAATTAGGGGGAAAAGATCACACTACAGTAATACACTCATATTTAAAAATAAAAACTGATCTTAAAAATGATCCCCAACTATTGCAAGAGTTAGAACAGATAAGAGTTATGTTTAAATAGGTGTTAATAAGTAGTTTAAATTAATATAATAATTAAAATAATTAGTGTTAATAAAAAAGGATAATTATAAAAAATAAATAATAAGAATATTTTTTTAAAAAAGAAATTAAAAGTTATTAATTAAAAGTTAAATAAAAAATTAAAAAATAAGTATAAAAATAAAAGTAAAAGCAACTTATACACTTATTAACAGGACTAATAGTAATAATAATTTATATATAAATATATGAAACTAGAATGTGGAATAGAAAAAATTAAAGATGCAATTAATCAAACAGAAAGAATTACAGGAAAAAATTTAACCCTACCTGTTTTAAATTCAATACTTTTTATTGCTTCAGGAAAAACATTAAAACTAAGGGCTACAAATTTAAGTCTTGGTGTTGAAATTGAAATTCCAGCAAAAATTGAAAAAGAAGGAATTGTTGCTGTTTCTGGTTCTGTATTAGCTGGAATTTTTTCTAATACATTTCAAAACGAAAATATTCTTTTAGAAAGTGAAGAAGGTAATTTGTTGATAAAAACAAAGAAAAGTAAAATTAAACTAAAAGGCCAACCCTGTGATGATTTTCCAACAATACCTCAAGTTTCTGGAAGTGTTTTTGAAATAGAGTCTAAAAAATTAACGGATGGAATAAAGTCAGTGTATTATAGTTCTTCTCCTTCTGATATAAAACCTGAAATTTCAAGTGTTTTTATTTATTCAAACGACGATAATTTAGTTTTTGTTTCTACGGATTCCTTTAGATTAGCTGAAAAGAAAGTAAAAATGAAAGGAATTGAAGAGATTAATGGAATACTTATTCCTTTTAAAAACATACCTGAAATATTAAGGGTTTTAGGAGAAAATTCTCAAAAAATTAAAGTTTGCTTTAATAAAAATCAAATTTCTTTCTCTTCTGAAAATATTTATTTAACATCACGAGTTATTGATGGAATTTTTCCAGACTATAGACAAATTTTACCAAAAGAATCAAAAACAGAGGTTGTTGTTCTTAAACAGGATTTATTAAATGCCTTAAAGCTTTCTAATATATTTTCAGATAAGTTTAACCAAGTAAATCTTTCAGTAAAGATTAAAGAAAAAGTTTTTGAGCTTTCTTCTTCTAATAATGATGTTGGAGAAAATAAAACGCATTTAGATGCTGCTCTTTCTGGGGAAGACGTAGAACTTAGTTTTAATTATAAATATTTCTTTGATTGTTTTCAGTCAATAAACACAGATAGTGTTTCTATAAAATTAAATGAATCTTCTCGCCCAATAATTGTTTCAGGGGTTTCTGATTCATCTTTCACTTATCTTATAATGCCAATGAATAGGTAAAATATGATTGAAATAAAAGATTTACTTCTCAGGTTTAATAACATACTTCTCTCTGAAGAAGTTAAAAAAGAGTCTATAAAAAACATAATATCAGAAGTTATTAATGTGCCAATACAATCTAATGATATAAAAATAAAAAATGGAACGGTTTATTTAAGCATTAAACCTATTTATAAAAGTGAAATTTTTATGAAACGTGAAAAAATTTTACAAAAACTTCAAGAAAGTTTAGGTAAAAAAGCACCGCAAGAAATTAGATAATTATAATTGGACTCTAAAAACAGAACTAGCTTCTGATCTGTTGTAAGCAGAATCGTAAGAAATTATTTTTATTTGATTTTCTGCCATTAGATTTTCTAGGTCTGATGGAATAAATGAAAAATTAAAAGGAAAATTAGATGTTCCTAAATATACATCATTTACAAAAATATCTATTTTTTGTAGCGGAAAACGTCCAACACTTGATATTTTAAGTTGAATTTTTTGATCAGGAGAGTATGTGTTTATTGTGTTTGGCTCAACTATTGAAATGGTTGGTTTATTAGAGTCTGTGTGCGCGTCGTCTGTTGTTTGTGGTATTTGTGATGTTGTTATTATTGGATATTTTCCACTATTCTGTGCCCACCAATTTTGTATAGGTATTTCCCAGTGGTTGAATTGAGAATCGTCTTCTTTGTTTGTTGGTGGTGCTCCTAAAATGTCTTTTTTATTAACCCAATATAAAATTGAATGAACGTTTGTTATAACTTTCTCTATTTTTGTTTCCTTGGGTGTGTTTTCAGTCGCAAGTTTTCCAGAAATCTTGTCTATAAAAAAATGTTCGTTCCCTTGCCAAAACCCACGCAGTACAGGTTTTACTTTTTCAGGATCTGTTTCTAGGTTAGGTTTTTCAAAATTTTCACTAGGAAGGATTTTTAATGCTTCTATTATAAATTTATTCCAAATAGGTCCTGCTACTGCGGAGCCTCCTTTTTTCATTGGTGTGTTATCATTATTTCCAGCCCAAACTCCTACAGAGATTGAGGGGGTGTATCCAATAGTCCACGCATCTTTATTACTATTTGTTGTTCCTGTTTTTACCGCAATGTTTTTTCCAGGGATATTTAGCACAGAGTTTGCTCCAAAAGTTGGAGTTCGTGCTGTGTTGTCGGACAGAATACTTGAAATCATTAAAGTAGAATTTTTAGGTAAGACTTCTTTTGATTTTAGATTAAATTCTTCTAAGATTTTTCCATTCATATCTTCAATTTTTAAAACTCCAGTGTATGGATTTCTTGTTCCATTATTAGCGAAAACACTATATGCAGAAGTTATATCTAACAAAGAAACTTCTCCACCTCCAATAACAAGAGTAAGTCCATATCTACTTGTGTCAGTTAGAGTGCTTATTCCCATATCTTCTGCTGTTTTTAAAGCGTCAGACAATCCAACTAAATAAAAAAGTTTTACAGCAGGAATGTTGATTGATTGAGCTAGAGCGTTTCTTAAGCTCATCGGTCCTCTAAATTTTCCATCATAATTGTCAGGTTTATAACAACTGCTTTGGCTGTGTCCGGGAAGGGCTTTGCCGTAAGCATTACAGGTAGTAGAAAATTCTGTTGGGAGGTCAAAGAGCGTAGAGTCAGGAGTAAAACCTTTATTGAATGCTGTGGCGTAAATAAAAGGCTTAAAAGACGACCCCGGCTGTCTATGAGCTGTTGCTATGTTGTAGTTACCATCTATCCCTTTATCAAAATAATCACGTGAACCAACCATTGTTAAAATTTGCCCTGTTTTTGGGTCAACGGCTACAAGCCCTGCATTTGAGCCATTCCAGTCTTTTTCGTTTTGTAAGGCACCTTCTTTAACTATCTGTTCTCCTTTTTGTTGTAAGTCATAATTGAGCGTTGTAATAACTTTTAAACCTCCTTGTTCAACGACACTTGATCCATATTTTTGTTCTAAATAATCTTTAATAAAAAAGACAAAATGTGGAGCTTTAATTCCCATGGTTGCTTGAGGTTGGAAAAATACAATTTCATTTTTAGCTTTTTCGTATTCTTGTTGATTTATAAATTTAACTTCTAGCATTCTAGATAAAACAAAATTTTTTCTTTCATCTAGTTTGTTTTTGTTTTTTCCGTAAGGAGAAA